>CALGUM010000065.1 GCA_937902295.1 uncultured Candidatus Saccharibacteria bacterium
AATAGCCTCCTCGCGCGCTTTTGTGAGCGTCTTCCGATGCGGGCGATAGATTGTCATGACCGTCCATCGCCCGCCATCGAGTGCTGGAATTGGCAGTGCATTCATCACCGCAAGGCTCAGTGAAATAATTGCTGTTAAAAATATAATTGGTGTAAGTCCCGCTTGTCCTGCTTGCGGAAAAATCACGCCGATAATACCCACAGGGCCGGCCACGCTATTTCCTGCCGCAGCGAGTGAGTCATCGCCTTCTTTGCGTACTTCTTCGCTCATGCTAACTTTACTCGCTAGCCCAGTCCCAAGATCACCCAGTAGCTGTCCGAGACCCTGGAGCGTGACATATGTCAATTGCACCGTCGTACCGACACCCACGATAGGTGCAGACCATGTGGCTCGTAGCATCTCCTGAGCTCCTCCGCTTGCTGCAATACCCAAGTAGCCCCCGCTGTCATCTTCGCGTAGCTGCACAACAGTACCCTCTCTAGTTCCATCACGTTCGTACTCTATCGTCACTTTCTCACCCTTGTGTTGTGCCGTGAGCTCAGCAAATTGCGCCGAACTCGTAAGGTCCGCACCATTAAGTGAGAGTAGTATGTCATTTGGCGCAAATCCTGCCTTCTCCGCAGGCGAACCATCCATAATTTGAGCTACGGTTACACGCGAGGTTCCTTGCGTGACTGTCTGCGTATCCGCAGCGACACTAAACTGATTATCAATAATTTTTGGCAAACCCGTCCATGCCAGTATCGTAAATAGCACAATTGCCACCAACCAGTTCATCGCAACACCAGCGAACAAAATCTTTGTTTTTACCCAATAGCTTGCTGCTCCATACCCGCCTGGCTCTTTTGCATCGTCATACTCGCCTTTGAGGCGCACAAATCCACCGAGCGGAAGCCAGTTGAGACTATATCGAACATTAGATCCAAGAAAACTTTTCTTAATCTTCTTGCTCCACGCAAGCGGCGGAAATCCAATACCAAATTCTTCTACTTCTACCCCATTACGTCGCGCCACGACGCCATGCCCAACCTCATGCACCGCGACAAGCAGCACTAGAACAAACAGCCCTAGAATGATACCGAACAATAACTCCATCTATTTGCCAAACCTTCTCTGTCTACTGTGATATTCTTCCATAATACTGCGTACGTCTTCTTTTGTCATGTCCGGCCAGGGCTTGTCAATAAACACCAACTCACTATATGCCGCACGCCACAGCATAAAGTTACTAATACGCTGGTCACCGCCAGATCGTACAATCACGTCAACCGGAGGGATATCAGCTGCATACATATACGTACTCAGTGTTTGTGGGGTAATCTGTGCCATATCCTCACCAGCGTCTGCTGCAGCTCGCACAGCATCTGCTATTTCCAGCTGCCCCCCATAGTTAAAACACAGGCCAAGCGTACCGCCCGTATTGTGCTTTGTCACCTCTTCGGCGTTATCAATCTCTTTGAGAATTTTGGCATTTACACCCTCTTTTGACCCAAGCACGCGTAGTCGAATGTTATTATCCGAAAATTTATGTAGGTCTGAAGTAAACAACCGCAACACGAGCGACATGAGTTTGCCTACTTCCTCTTCGCTTCGCTTCCAGTTTTCTGTACTAAAAATATATGCGCTCATATATGGCACGCCGGCCTCGAACGTCGCTGCAGCAACATCTTGAATTGCGTTGTATCCCGCCATATGCCCCTCGTACGCAGGAAGGCCATGTGCCTTTGCCCAACGGCGATTACCGTCAACAATATACCCTATGTGTGTTGGCAGATTATTTTCCTGCATCATATGCCTCCAATAGTGTTATGTCACTGATATCTTTTGTGCTGCCACGCTGACGTTTTTTTGCAATGATAATGTCCGGTGACGCAAATCGCACGCCGTCATAGATCCGTGCACTCGCAACTAGATCATCATAGGTCACGTCGTCGTTCCAGTTACTCCACAGCTCAATGCCGCGCTTTCGGCAATATTTATCACCTTGCCTCACACCACATTCGTACTCTCCACTCGCTTCCGCACGCGCAAGTACTTCCGGTGTCACTACTAGGTCAATGTCATCTGCGACCCGCAGCTCAAGTTGATCAAGTAGTCCACTTCCTATTACCACCACTTGATCAAGTGGTAAATTCAACGCCTTTACGCGGTCACTAAACCTCATTAGATAGTTAGGATGTCCTGCTCTTTTGCCCTAAATGCCGCATCAACCTTGCTTTGTGTCTCAGCCATCAGGCGATCAATTTCTTTTTCGATGCGCTTTACGTCGTCTTCCGAAAGCTCTTTTGCCTCTTTCATTCGCTTGGCCTCTTTGAGTGCATCCTGACGGATAGTTCGCATCGCTATACGCACTTCTTCTACTTTTTCACTCGTCTGCTTAACTAGAAGCTTGCGACGCTCCTCGGTGAGGGCCGGCACGGGTATGCGCACGATACGCCCGTCATCGCTTGGATTAAACCCTAATCCTTGATTGTCACGGATTGCTGCAGTAATTGCGGATATATTACTTGGATCGAACGGTGTCACCAAAAGCATCTGTGCTTCAGGTGCAGTAATGTTCGCCGCCTGGTTCAGTGGAACGCGTGTTCCGTACACCTCTACTTGCACGCTATCAAGCATACCAGGGTGGGCACGACCAGTCCGAACTTTTTTGAGCTCTTCCTCGAAATGCATAAATGCGCCATTCATTTTTTGTTCATAAGGTGTAGTGTCGAACATATATTCCTCTCTTTTTGCTCTTTCTATTATACCGCAGGTGTCGTCAGATCGATAGTACGCAATACACCCCCGTTTCAGGGGGTGTAACTACGACGGTGCTCAACAATTTTATTCAGTTACACCAAGTTCGATACGCTTGAACTGGCTTACACGAATGTTTTCACCGTTCTTTGCAACCTGCTCTTTGATGCGCTCCCCAACAGTCTTGCTATCGTCGAGCACAAATGCCTGCTCTGTTAGCACTTGCTCTGCAAAATATTTCTTGAGCTGACCTTCGACAATTTTTTCGGCCATTTCTGCAGGCTTATCCTTGAGTGTGTCGCTTGCGAGAAGCTCTTGCTTCTTCGCTTCGTATTCCTCGGCTGGAATATCATCAACAGTAGGATATGTAGGGTTCATGGCTGCAATTTGCATTGCCATTTGGTGCGCAAACTCTTTGAAATCATCGAGTCGTGCCACAAAATCAGTTTCACAGTTCACTTCGACTACCACGCCGATACGATTCGAATGCACATAGCTATCGATAAGACCCTCACGTGTCTCACGATCACCTTTTTTCTCAGCCTTCGTGAGACCTTTTTTGCGCATCGCCTGGAGTGCTTGATCAAAATCACCCTGAGCATCTACGAGTGCTGCTTTTGCATCACCTAGGCCTACACCTGTTAGTTCTTTTAGCTTCTTGATATCTTCAACTGCTACGCCCATCCTATTGCTCCTCTTTCTTTACACCTTCTGCTACCGCTTCTACGAAGTAGTCAAGCATCAGGCTAATACCCTTAATTGCGTCGTCATTGCCAGGAATCACGTACTCTACATCATCTGGATTCGCGTTTGTGTCGACAATTGCAACCACCGGGATACCAAGTGTCTTTGCTTCGCGCACGGCATTTGTATCGGCGAGAATATCTACAATCACGACAGCACCTGGCTTGCTTGTCAGATCTTTAATGCCACCATATTTCATATTGAGCTCATCGATTTCTTCTTGGAAACGCTGCACTTCGAGCTTATTGTAGCGCTTTTCGAGGTCACCACTGTCCATGCGCTTTTCGAGGTCTTTGAGCTTCTTGATTTGCTGACTGATAGTCGCTGCATTTGTCAACATACCGCCAATCCAGCGCTCAGTTACATACGGCTGATTTGCCTGAATAGCTGCAGCTTTTACTGCATCTTTTGCCTGTTTTTTGGTGCCTACAAACAACACGGACTTGCCGCTTGCTGCAACACTTGTCAAGAACGGCAGTGCCGCTTCGAGACCTTCTACGGTTTTCGTCAAATCAATAATATGACTTTCTTGACGCTTGCTGTGAATGTACGGCGCCATTTTTGGGTGCCAACGGCTCGTTTTGTGTCCAAAATGAACACCAGCTTCGAGCAATGCTTTAATATCAACCTGTACGGTCATATCTGTACTCCTTGTTCCTCGCCGCTCATCCTAGAGATATCCAGGAGTAATATGAGTGGCTGTGTCGTTATTTTAATTACTTAATTATTATACCATACCTCTGTACTATCTTGCAATACGGGGTGGTGCTTGAGAGCATTTTACTGTATTATAAGCACAATCATGAAAGAGCACTTTCGTAGGGCGGCAACACGGGTATCAAACTTAGCGGGCACAGCAACGGTTTTTCTTCTCGCGGTCGGACTAGTCGCCGTGTGGGCGTGCACTGGCCCTATCTTCAATTTTTCCGACACGTGGCAACTTGTCATTAATACTGGAACAACTATTGTCACCTTCCTGATGGTATTCCTCATCCAAAATACCCAAAACCGCGATGGAAAAGCAATCCAGATTAAACTCGACGAACTCATTCGCGCCACAAAAGGTGCCAGAACTCAATATGTAGGACTGGAAGAGTTTAGCGACCAAGATCTTGCAACCCTCGAAGAAGGATTTCGCCGCATGGCCCAAAATCCTGATTCACAACGTGCCATCGAAAAAATGCGCACTCGGCTCGATGTAGAGCACTCAAGACGCCACAAGAACCGCCCCAGTGTCTCCACAGACGCCACTCTCGATACCTCAGCCGATCAAAAAACACCCCTTACCCGTGATGCCAACGGACACACCTATCGCAAAGTTGGCGGTCGCATGCTTCCACGGCACCGTGCTCGCTCTACCGAGCAGTCGCGTCGCGTCCTCCGTTAAGGGTTTACAAGTGTCCCGCTATTTGATACTATAGTCCGGATATGAAAAGCAGTATACACCCTACCAACTACCGACCTGTCGTATTTAGCGACGAGGTTGCAGGGTTTTCGTTCTTGACCCGCTCTACAGCGCCAACTAAGGACACAGTAAAATGGGAAGATGGTAATGAATACCCTCTCATAAAGGTTCACATCTCAAGCGCAAGCCACCCATTCTTTACGGGTGAAGAGAAAATTATCGACACCGAAGGTCGTGTCGATCGCTTTAAAGCTCGTTTTGCAAAAGCAGAAGAGCGCAAAGCTGCATTGGCAAACAAAGCCAAAAAAGCAAAATCTGCATCTACTAAAAAAGCTGACAAAACAGTTTAGTATATTTGTAGCATGCGACGTAATATCACCTCCTACACGGGGGTGATATTTTTATCACATGATATACCGATAGTAATATGAATAATCTTCAGACATCATCCATGACAGGAGTGGTGAATAGCTCGGCAACCCCTACCTCCACGCGCATAAAGTCTCCACATCTGTTATAATACACATTATATGACAAAGATTTCTCTACATTTGCCAGACCTAGAAGCCGAACGCACAGAATTAGCTGGTTTTCTGGCGACACCTACGGCGTTTAATGACCCAGAATTTTCAAAAAAGAATAAAAGATTCTCCGAGCTCGAGACTCTTATTGAGATGGCAAAGAAACGTGAACAGCTGACACAAAATATTATTGAGGCCAAAGAGCTTTCGAGTGGCGACGATGAGCTTGCCGAACTTGCAAAACTCGAAGTCACCGAGTCTCAGGCTGCTCTCGAAAAACTCGAAGAAGACCTGTTTGTCATGCTAGCACCAAAAGACCCTAACGACGACAAAAACCTCATTATGGAGATACGTGCCGGTGCTGGTGGAGATGAAGCATCTCTGTTTGCCGCCGAGCTCTACCGTATGTACTTACGTTACTGCGAAACACATAGCTTCAAGACAGAACTGATCAGTGAAAGCCCCAACGACACGGGTGGCTACAAAGAAGTTATCTTTAGTATCAAGGGCGACTCACCGTACGCAAAGCTCAAGTTTGAGTCTGGCGTTCACCGCGTGCAACGCATTCCTAGCACCGAAAGCCAAGGGCGTGTTCATACCAGCACCGTGACTGTCGCCGTACTCCCCGAGGCCGAGGAAGCCGATATTCAGATTGCTGCCAATGAACTTAAAATTGATGTGTATCGCGCCGGCGGACACGGGGGCCAAAGTGTAAATACCACCGACAGCGCCGTGCGCATCACGCACTTACCTACGGGACTTGTGGTGACAAACCAAGACGAGAAGTCACAGCTCAAGAATAAAGAAAAGGCCATGAGTGTGCTGCGCTCTCGGCTCTTACAGGCCAAGATAGATGCAGAGCAAGCCAAGCAAACTGCTGAGCGTCGTTCGCTCATCGGTTCAGGCGACAGGTCGGAAAAAATTCGCACCTACAACTTCCCTCAAGATCGTATCACCGACCACCGCATCGGCTATAGCCGCAGTGGCATTCCACAGGCAATGGATGGCCGTATCGACGACCTGACAGAAAAACTCCAGACGTACGAGCGCGAGCTTGCCGCCCAAAACGCAAATTCCTAGCAATGCTACATACATCACCCACTAATCGTCAACTCCTGCACTGCACACAGGCGCATATGGTATAATTGAGACATCCTATGCAAGAAATGTCAATATCATCCTGGCTCAAAGATGCCGCCAAGCAACTTAAAAATGTTGGCATACCCTCTGCTCGCCTTGACGCCGAACTTATTCTCTCACACACCCTTAGAAAACCACGCACCTATTTGCACGCCCATCTAGATGAACAACTCGATCCACGCCGCAAAGACATCGCAGACGCACGCCTCTCCCTGCGCACTGAGCGCACGCCTCTTGCCTACATCACAGGACATAAGGAGTTTTACGGTCGCCAGTTCTCTGTCTCGCCAAGTGTGCTTATACCACGCCCCGAATCCGAAGCTATGATTAGCTGGCTCCTAGAACTGACTGCGAGCGAAATCGAAACCAAACGACTCGTAGATATAGGTGCTGGATCTGGTTGCCTTGGGGTTACCGCAAAATTGGAGCGCGCGCTGCTTGATGTGACGCTTATTGATATAGATCAAAAGGCTCTCACGGTTGCTCAAAAAAATGCTGATACACTTGGCGCCTCTGTACACGTAAGGCGCGACAACCTGCTAGACGGCCAAGGGTTTCAGATTGATTACGTGTTAGCAAACCTGCCGTACGTGGACCCTAACTGGGACGATACCTCACCCGAACTCCGTCATGAGCCTACCCATGCACTCTACGCCGAAGAACATGGCCTAAAGTTAATTCGTCAACTCATTCCTCAGCTCGCACGCTGGCTCTCACCTCACGGAGTAGCGCTACTCGAATCCGACCCCACGCAGCATCAATCGATTGCTACATTCGCACGTGAACATGGCATGATATCTCTCGAACCACGTGACTACATTATCGGTCTAAAGAAAAATACCGCTTAGTACCCAAATAGGCTACGAGGATCAAAGGTAGGTTGACGTGACTCGCGGGGCTGTTCTTGTTGCGGCTGACTCGCTGCCACTGGATCTTCGTACTCTGCGAGAGTAAGCTCTGCGGTGCGTTCATTGCCATCACGAAGATAGGTAATGTCTATGGTATCGCCTGGTTTATACATACCGATAATCGTCATCATGCCACCATGTGCGCCAATTTTCATATCGTTGATTTTTGTAATAATATCACCATTTTTTAACCCAGCTTTATCGGCAGGACCATCTTGCACGACAGCTGGTGCAGAACGACTTTCTCGGATCAACGCACCTTCTTTTACCGAAAGTTTCTGCTCATGCGCAATAGCTGGTGTGACATCAATATACCGCACGCCGATATAGGCTCGCTTGACTTCCCCGTCCTCGATGACGCTCGCGAGAATTCCTTTTGTGGCGTTGATAGGTATTGCAAACCCAATACCCTGGGCATCGCTCGCAACGGCGGTATTGATACCGATCACTTGCCCTGCGCTATTAACTAACGGTCCACCCGAATTACCAGGATTAATTGCTGCATCAGTTTGTATCAAACCAGATAGCGATTCAACTGAAGAGCCGTCTTGAGCCGATGCCGTCACCGGCCTATTGAGTCCGGAGACGATACCGCTCGTGACAGTATTGCGAAATTCACCAAGCGAGTTGCCGATTGCAAAGACGTGTTGCCCAATATTGAGTGTTCCCGAATCACCCAACGCCGCCGCTTGAAGATTATCTACCTTATTAATTTTTAGAAATGCAATATCATTAAGTGGGTCATTACCTACTATCTTCACATCTTCATAGATGTCGCCGCCCGAAGTTGTTATTGTGACATTAGACGCACCACGAATCACATGATTATTAGTCATAACATATCCGTTTTTACTTACGATTACACCGGTCCCAGCGCCCTGCCCTACCACTCTACCTTGTGAAGATTCTACGTCAGCAGCGATAGACACGACACTTGGTGCCACGCGACTGGCGACTTCAGAAATACCTTGTTCAGTCTCAGACTTGAGCATATTACCGTCTTGTTGAGGAGAGCTATCTAGCACCCCTAGTGGGCTATCTCCTGCGGTGTTGACCAAATATGCGCCTGTACCCCCGCCAAGTACAGCAACTCCGAACACGAGGGCGAGAAATGCGAAACGCCCGCGCGGTGCTGAAGGTTTTTTTCGTGGTTTTTTAGCAGGTGGAGGTGCGACTGACGATTGTTGTGAAGTTTCTTGTTTCATATGTTCCCCTATTATATGTCACTTTTCTGAAAGCTAGCTGAAATTATATAATTCCTGCGCCTGCATGAAATACCACTGTAAGCACTATCATGAGTACAATAGTAAATACTACGGGAAGAATTGCATCCGCTGATCTTAGAGAGCGACCGTCTGAGTGGAGTGTATAGAGTCGTAGTGCCAAAAATCCTACGAGTGCGATGAGAATTGTTCCTTGAGGAAACTTAAAATCACCAAACACATCTGCGCCATACGCAACTGTCCAGTGATACATCACCCACGACATCTCGGCAATCACCAGTCCAAAGACCATTGCAAGTAGCGATGGTTGGGATTCTTCACGCGATACCAGTATATGGCGTGCGGCTCCATACGCAATCACATACATCAGCACAACCACTACTACAGTCGGCACAAGGTGTGCAGCAGCAAACACAGCCCATGAACCTACCGTGAGGCCGGTAGCCGCCTGAACAGTAATCCAACGCTTAGACGAACGCGGCTTGAGTACAATCAGCCACAGCGCATACAGTACAGTAATAACGACTTGTAGATACAGGCCAAGTTGCTCACTCGTGCCAGCAAGATACAGTAGCGACACCACTCCCATGCTCACAGTGATATCGACTATATTTGCCAGGACATTAGCCCACCAATAGCGAATTCTGACCGCCAAAATACGCCATTTACTAATAAGCACGAGGACAACAGCAAGCGCCACAGAACCAGTTGCAACCAATGCAAATAAGGCCACTGCTAGCGCAATATTCAGCGCAATATAGAGCAATTCACTAAATAAACTTTTCCGACGAGAGGCTTTCAAAAATTCCATATATCTTGCTCTTATTGTACCACAGGTCTAGCGCGCTGCAGTATCGTTTGCAATCGTACCAACTACTACCACAAAGTCTGTTGTTGCACTCACAAGTAGCGGTGGATCGCCTGGGGTGACACGCACTTTGTATAACTTCTCAAGACGTGCTTTTGTCGCTGGATTACCCTCGCCAATTTGATACACGGTCGCCGAACCATACTCACCGTCTGGCGCGTTATCAATCATCCCGATAGTCATTCCACGAGACTCAAGTTTATCGGCCTCTACTTGCGCAGCTCCTATTATGCCTGAGCCGTTAAGCACCGCGACTTCTGCTCCTTCTCGCGTTACTGCATCGCTATTAATCTGCTTGTTGATATGGCTATGTATCCCCGAATAGCTATAGAGTCCGTCTACCGGTTGCACGATGCTTTGCCCGCCGTAATTTCCGGTGGTAACGACCATATTACCCTCTTCTGTCAGGCTGATAGACTGCATTTTATCGCCCCGTATATTCTGACCCAAATCTGCAAGCGTTCGCATTTCTTTGACCTCAAAATTTGTGCGGAGGTTGTTGCCGAAGGCATCAATCAGTTCGGTAATTTTGCGAATATTAGTCAGTGTGCCTGCACTAATAGCCTTCTCTTGGAGCGCACGGATGACTTTCTGTTGGTTTTTCTCGCGGTCAAAGTTACCGTTCGGAAGCCCATATCCACCCTGGGCGTTACGAGCTCTGGCAAATGCCAACGCATGTGCGCCGTCCATCTGCGCAGTCTCGCCATTCGCATAGTCAACCATGCGGCACTGGTGACCACATTGCCAGTCAAAGTTTGGATCATAAATTCCGCGCGGATCGTCGCTTTCAATCGTCAACTCGATACCCCCCACCGCATCGACTGCATCTTTTACGACGGTACTATTTACATGTACATAATATTGCAAATCCAGCCCAAACACTTCGCCCACTTTAGATTGCAGCGCAGCTATACCAGCCGCTTCGTTCTCGCCATTTTCTGAATTACACATAAAGACCGCATTAATCTTTGACTCGTACCCCACGTCGCACGGCTGATCAAGCTTCACCCACATATCGCGGGGCATACTGATCATATAGGCATCGTTCTTTTTCTGATTCACGCTCACCACCATAATCGAGTCGGTCAAATCACCACCAGGATGCATGCCACCCTCACTATCTTCGGTTGTACCGATCACCAAAATATTCGAGCGACCATTCTCGTCGGTGCGGAGCGGAGCTTTTTGCGCAAAGTCAAACAAGTTCCCCTCAAAGACCTTGCTGCTTGCAATAAACGCTTTTATGCCAATATATCCACCGATCAGCACGACAAGTATAAGAATTGCAATGAGGCAACGCTTGATAATTTTTCTGCGCTTGGCTTTTTGATGAGGATTTTTTCTGACTCGACCTTTTTTATCAAGTTCGGGCGTATCGATTTCTTTGAGCGACTCATCGATCTCACGGCGGTTCACACCCACGCGTGGTCGTTCGGACGTGTTCGCCACACCAACTGTCGGGGCAGCTTGAGATTGACGCCTTTGGGGCGGTTTATTTTGTGCAGCACCAATACCGTCCACGGAAGAGCGACGATTTCGCGACACAAAGCCATCAATAGAGTTGTTTCTGTTACTCATAGTTACTTCTTTTCATCATACCTGAGTTTGACCAGCGAATAAACCCTAAAATCCTTACGCTAGATATGTCCCTTTCGTTGACGCTGGTGTATAGTAAAAGTAATGAATGCTAGTTTTATGCAGCGACACCCGGGACTGCGGGATGTCATCGGTCTTGCTGTTTTCGTTATATGCGTCGCAATCGGCACGCTCTTTATCAATACCTTTATCTTCCGCACATTTTCGGTCGTCGGACCTAGCATGGAAACCACCATGCAAACTGGCGATAGATTAATCGTCAACCGTATGCCTGTCACACTCAGTCAACTGCAGAACGAGCAATATATCCCCCAGCGCGGTGAAATCATTGTATTCAAAAATCCTAATTATTCTGTAGACGGCTCAAATGAATATATCGTAAAACGCGTCATTGCCTTTCCAGAAGAGCGCGTGGTAGTACAAAATGGTGAAATTACTGTCTATAACTCTTCGCGACCCGCTGGCTTTAATCCAGATGATTCAAATGGCGGCGAACCAGGCAGTCCTACTAGTGGCGAAGTCGACACAGTAGTGCCCGAGGGCACATTGTTTGTCGCAGGTGACCACCGTGAAGGTAATTACTCGCTTGATTCACGCAGTGGTCTTGGTACAATTCCTTATCACGACGTCATAGGTCCAGTTGGCGTACGCATCTGGCCTATTGCCGACATACGCACGTTCTAGTACGTATTATTTTCCGCCAAGTAGTTTTTCGATACGCTCGAACTCGTCGGCATCTTTGAATTGAATCGTAATACTGCCCGCGCCCTTGCTATTAGTACGAATTTTTACCGGTGCTTCGAAACGCTTCGTCAAGCGAGCTGCTTCGGGTGCATGGGCGGGAGTCGCTACAGACTTTTTCTGAGCCCTATCATCAGCTTTTGACTTCTTGAGATCCACAATAAACTGCTCTATGCGCCGTGCGCTCCATTGTTCTTTCACAATAAGTGGAAGTACTTGCTCTACCACTTCATCATCTGCTCCAATAAGGGGTCGCGCTTGTCCCTCTGTAATAAGTCCTTCGGCAAGTACTTTCTGTACCGATTTGTGAAGCTTGAGAAGGCGTAATTTATTGCTCACCGTACTCACCGCACCGGTACCGATACGCTGCGTGATTTCCTCGAGTGTTAGGTTAAACTGATCTCGCAGCTTAAGATACGCTGTGGCGGTTTCAAGTGGATTAAGATCGCGACGCTGCAAATTTTCTACTAGTGAGATTTCAAGTTTATGCTGTGCGCTCAGTGTGCGCACGAGTGCAGGGACTTTCTCAAGTCCAGCTCGCTTGGCTGCACGCCATCGCCGTTCTCCGGCTACAATCATGTACCCGTCTGCTTGATTGATGACCACAATGGGCTGCAAGATGCCGTTTTGTTTGATCGATGATGACAATAAATCGAGTGACTCTTCATCAAAATGTCGGCGCGGCTGATCTGGATCAGGTACGATTTGATCAATTTTAATTTGACGTAGATCACTCACTTTTTGGTCTTGTGAGGCAGTAGGGTCAAATGATTCATCCAATAAATCATCCGGAATCAGTGATGAAAATCCTCGCCCCAGCCCTGCTTTTACCCTAGCCATTTATCCGGTCCTCCAGCTCTTTTGTTACTGCTTTGTACGCGCGCGCACCCTTACTCCATTTGTCATACTCGCCTATCGGCAACCCATGACTCGGTGCCTCTGCAAGGCGAATATTGCGCGGGATCGTTTGCTGAAACACGCGACCTGGAAAATGCTTCTTTATCTCTTCATGCACTTGGTTACTCAAGCTTGTGCGCTTGTCGACCATGGTTGGCAACACACCAATCAAGTCGAGAGTCGGATTCATATTTTTGCGAATCAATTTCATCGTTTCTAGTAGTTGCCCTAGTCCTTCGAGGGCATAAAACTCTGCTTGCACCGGTAGCAATACGTAGCGCGCCGCAATCAGCCCGTTAACGGTCAGTAGACTCAGACTCGGAGGACTGTCGATAATCACATAATCAAACGTATCGGTATTATCGATTGCGTTTCGCAGTCGAGTAAACCGCCGGTTCGCCTGCGCTAGCTCCGCCTCTGCATTCGCAAGATGTGGCGTACTAGGTGCAAGAAACAAATTTTTAAACTCTGTTCGTACAATTACGTCCCTAAGGAGCTTAGACTCCATCATCACCTCGGTCATGGTGCCGTCGAGGGTAGACTTATCGATACCGAGACCGCTCGTGGCATTACCCTGTGGGTCAAAGTCAATCAATAGCGTCTTTTTGCCAGATTTGGCCAAGTAATACGCAACATTAACCGCGCTCGTCGTCTTGCCTACGCCACCTTTTTGATTTGTTACGGATATAACAGTGGTCATTTTTTATTTCCCCTTGCCATTTCCCTTAGTATAGCACGAGCGTAATGTCATGGATAGCGATTCTGTTACTATTCAACGTCTTCGGTAACATCGCTTACCACATGCTCAATAAGGAAATTGTTGTCGTCCATAGCTGCACGCACAATATTATTTATCGCGTCTGCCATGTAAGCATACGAGCGCACTCCCCCGGGCACCGACATGTCCGCAGAAAACTCCATTCCTACTATGTCAAAAATCTCTTCCTGCTCCACGAATTGCTCCAACCACGTACCATTCGCGTCCATACGCTCTAATACCCCAGTAAAATCTGCTGTAAATGTATCACCTTCTTTTAAGCCTTCGGATATTACCATGTTCATCACTGTCGAGAAAAGGTCGAGATCGGGAATAACCCCCTGATTGTACATCCGCTGAATAGACTCCGTAGCTTCTTGCGAGGTATTTTCCCTGTTAGCGGTCAAAATACTTTCTGCAGCAATATCCCAATAACCCCAGAACTCTGCGCTCGTCTCAGACATAGCCTCGATCTCCGGAACATCATACCCCTCATCGACAGACGTCATATCTGGTGCACCTACAATCTCAAGCTCGATCCCGTACGAGCCAGCTTTTGCAATCGGCAGCCAATATGTACCGTGGCCTTCTAATTCATCATACGCCTCAACCCGTACACATAGTGCCGCTATTATATCACTCGAGGTTTCACAAATTTTCTTTACATCAAAATCAGTGATCCGTCCCCACAAAATTGCATCGTTATCGCCGTACGAACATGGCATCAAATTATCATCGCCCTCACACTCCATATGGATATCGTTTTCACCCACTTGAGCGAACACATCAAGTGAATCACCTGCTTTATAACTCTTTTCGAGTTGGTGAGTTGCTTTCTCGCACACATCTTGCATTTTCTTGTGTGTCCACGCACGCCCCGGTGCCATCTGAGAAATATAGTCAATAATGTTTTGAGCCGAAAAATCATCAGACTCATACCGATCTGACGGTCCAAAAAACTCGTGTTTCATCGTATGTCCTCTAAGCAAAAGGCACCCGTGTGGGTGCCCGTGATTATTATTTAATCGCTGCTATCTCAATCTTTGAGTATTTCTGGCGGTGGCCAGTTTGTGTATCGACACGCTTTTTCGCTTTGTAGCGGATGATGCGGATCTTGTCGCCTTTTACGAGCGGTTCTGCAACCTTTGCGGTTACTGTAACACCTTTGACAGTTGGTGTACCGACAGTAGTTGTATCACCATCGATGACCAGGAGCGCGTCTGTCTTGAGCTCTTTTGTTCCTTCCGGGAGGAGGTCCACCAGGAGGGTCTCTTTTTCACGAACGACGTACTGTTTTCCGCCGACGCGAATGACTGCTTTCTTTGCCATGATTTCCCTTATACATTATTTAATCAATCAACTGCTGATTATACCAGAGGCACGCCCCTATGACAAGGGCTTTGCCTGGCGATTGACAGAGGAGCAAGCTACGCTACCCCTCTATCAATCGCCATTGGCGGTGAGCAACCATCCACTGTACGACGCACTCAGTTCATCCTCCCTCGACGCTCCCGCCTCGCAGGGCGTGCAGGTACGGCTTTGCCCGAACGCGCATCCTCTTCATCGAGGAAGCGTTGAATAATCCGTCGGCCAGCCTCCTGAGGAGTCACCTTATGCTTGCGCGCGTACCTACAGAGTCGCACCCAGTCACGAATAATCGTGATAGTACGATCTTTCTCGCCGCTCATTTCACTACTCATCTCATCACCTCCGCTCATAGAGAGTAGTTGCCTATAGTATAGCAAAAACCGCTCTGCATAGTGCCGAGCGGTTTTATGGCTAGTCAGTGTGTACCGAAATTATTTCGTATTGGTATCTACAGACTCTTCGGTTGCAACGCGAGCTTTGAGAAGCTTTGGTGCTTTGTGCGCCTCATCACTACTTTCGAGGTTCACACCAGCGAGCGCAGCTTTCAGGTTCTGACGACTACGGTACCAGTAGACAAATCCGGCCGTCATTGTCGCGATACCGACAAGTGTCAAGATTGTCTCAGCAGGACCAGTGGTTGGAAGTGCTGCAGGAGTTGTCACACAGTTACCTTCTGCATCAATAATCTGGCCTTCTGCTGGGATACATGCACATCGCGCATCACCCTTTGGCACACCTGGTTTACATTCGTCTGGCGCACACGCTACATCTACCGTTACGGTCGCAGTTGCCTGACGGTTACCGTTCGGGGTGATAATTGTTGCGTGGTTTACTAAGTCATTTGGACCACACTTTTCAAGCTCTTTACCAATTGTGGCACTCAGTTTGATATAGGCAGTCCCTTCAGGTGCATACGACCCAAGGTTCAGACCATCCGTAGTAATGGTATCTGGCGCTGCTGCACCGTTTGGTGACGATGAATTTGCAACAGAAGTCGAACCGGCTACATACGCAGTCCCGTTTGGTAATGCATCTTTTACAATCACGTCTTCCTGTTGAACCGAACCAGTGTTCTGGTAGCTAATGAGATAATCGACTTGATCACCCACCTTAGCCACAATCTTATCTTGCCATTCATTTGCACCAGTCGCAGACACCTGCTTTTTAATAGTAAAGTTTGGCGCATCGGCACGGAATTTGAATTTTACAAAACCGGCAAACTCATTACAGCCAGGAATCACACCGTTGAGGTTATCGTACCCAAGCAGTGCACCCGTAGTAAACAATGAGTCTGGCAAGACCTGCCCGCTAATGCCACCGCCGTTTGTCACGACAGCAGACCCGGGTACGTAGCGTAGCGCTACATCTTGAGTTGCCGTGACATATGAGTTGTCGTACACCTCTCGCGGAGTGGCGTTGCTTGCGCTAATATAGCCGGTAATTCCCGTACGCTCTCCAGCTTTTAGGCCACCTGGCATCGCCATACGAAGCGCCGCATCACGAGCGATACCTTTTTGATTATGCTCGTCGCTATTGAGCGTGCGTGAAGCGTTATTGTGATAGTACACATACACTTCGTATTCTTTGCCCGGTTCGACAGTCGTGTCATCGCTATAGGCAGAACTTGGAGCAGACGCATCTTTGATACGAACGAAGTTTCGTTCGTCACCATACTCTGGATTGTCTGTGATTGAGTTGAAGGTTACGTGATCAGCTGGATTCGCCGTTGTGTAGGTCGGGCGATCTGGACCCCAGGCAAAGACGCTGACGCTGAGTGCTGCCATCGAGACGGCGGATACCGTGAGGACGGCTGCAGCACGCTTGGGTACTGTGTCGTAAAATGAGCGGAGAGTTTGACGTGTAGTTGTGTTTTTCATGATAGTGTTTCCTGTTAAATTTTTGTTTTTATGATTACGTTATCTTTTGTGATTATCCCCAAGGATTGGATGCATTGGTGCCGGGATTAGCGGGAGCTGGTGCGTTTTGGATAGGTGCGGCGGCTGGTGCGGCAGACTCATGCGACTGCTGAAGGTCGGCTGCTGCTGCGGCCCCTCCCGCATTGCCAGCACCTTGCTCAGCACGGCTACCACCGGTACCCTGTGTGGCGTCACCTATCTGTCCACCAAGCTGCTCGGTCGGTATCGCTTGGCCTGGAGTCTGCTCTATAAACACCGGGTTAGTTGTTACTTGTGCTGGAGCTTCGAGTGGCCCAGCTTCGGCTAGAGGGGCGCCCTGGTCGGCATGGAAGTCACCTTCTTTTGGTGCAAGCGTTGGTGGGTTCTCAGTCTCACTTGGAGTATCTGGAGTGGGCTCAGGGCCGTCGCCGATACCAGGAGTGCCTGGAGTTGGCTCAGGACCGCCGCCGATACCAGGGGTAGGTGTAGTAT
>CALGUM010000066.1 GCA_937902295.1 uncultured Candidatus Saccharibacteria bacterium
GTTGGGAGCATGGGTCCTGCGGCACAAACAGTTACTAAGGCACGCAGCAACTCAGGCGACTGTGGTGGCGGTCGCGTGTTCGTCGCTGATTGTAGTGTGGGCGAGTCATTCAAGAAGTGCCTGGCTTGGTGTGGTGGCAGCTGGTATGGCGCTGCTCGTAGCAGTGCTACCACGGCGAGCTGCACTGCTGAGTGTCGCCGGAGGAGTGCTGAGTATTGCCCTCATCTTGAGCGGTATTGTCGCAATGCGCGATCACCCCGTAGTGTCGAATGTATTTTTCCATAACAATCAGGATGGCGGGAGTGAGCATAAGTCTGACGATGGCCACCTCGAATCGCTCCAGCATGGTGTAGAGGCAGCGGTGAATGCGCCAGCCGGCGAGGGGATTGGTAGTGCAGGCTCTGCTTCTCTGCTGGCCGACGACCCAGTAATTATTGAAAACCAATTTCTTCTGATGGCACATGAGTCGGGATGGCTCGGATTATTGTTGCAACTCGCTTTACTTATTACGGTACTGTTACGACTTTGGCACTTGCGCCGTGATTGGTTGTGTCTGGGGGTTGGTGCTGCAGGAGTCGGGATGATTGTCATTGGCATGCTGCTGCCGGTATGGGCAGACGATGTGGTTGGATTGTATTGGTGGGGAATTGCTGGACTCGCACTTGGGAGCTCTGCTAGAATACGAACAAATGTCAACAACACCAAAACACACTCGCGCCACAAAAAAGCAGTATGAACTACTAAGTTTTATCGATGGGTTTATAAAAGGAAATGGGTACGGCCCCAGCTACCGCGAAATTATGCGGGCACTTGACTACCGATCGGTCTCGACGGTCGCTACGCATGTAACTGGCCTCATCACAAAAGGCTATCTAGAAAAAACCGACGACTCAGCTCGTTCTCTCAGGGTGGTGACTGCCAGCTCAGCTGCAAATCCTCACAGCCTGACATGGCTGACACGCGAGTTAGCTGCAAAACGCACCCACGCGCAGCAAGAAAATGATGAGTCGTCTGTCCAGGCGATCGACCGCGTGGCTCAATTATTCGGGATCGACCTGAATCTGGCTACTTCAAAATAGTTTCGACTACTGGTATTATAAGCATAACTACCATGAACCCGAATCAACCATATCCACCCCAGTCACCCGCCCCCACGTCCCCACCTAGCGAGGGATATTCGACTGATCCACAGGCCTACCAACCTCCGCAGCACGATACCATTCCGCAGCCGCAGCCATATCAGCCCCCTCAAAATAACTGGTCACAGCCCCCCAGTCAGGCGTATCCTGCGTCTCCACAGGTTGCGCGGCCCTATGAAATGTCAGATACTCAGCCCACGTACACGCCACCACCGCGGCCAAAAACGTACGGCAAGGCGCCACTGCCTATCCGTATCGCACAGTGGCTAAAGCGTCGCTGGTACGTACCGTTGCTTGTCATTGTTCTACTGCTATTAGTCGGCAATGTCGTATGGCAGGTGCTCTATCCGCTCAATGCACTGCCGCCAAACCTTCGTGTCGACGGGCAAAATGTCGGCGGCATGGAACGGGATAAGGCAGTGTCGGAACTCAACAAAGCCTACAGCCGTCTAAAAGTCGACCTATACTTTGGCGACGCATCGGTGCCATACAAGACACCAACTGCAGGCGAACTTGGTATCGAAGTGGATAGCACCGAGCGACTCTCGCAGGTCTCCTACCCGTTTGCGCTGCGTTTTGTGCCGACATCCTATTGGTGGGTAGCGAATACAATACAAGTTGACGGCCCTACGTATAACCACGACGGCCCTACGCTTGACACCTACGCACTTAATAATCTTGGCGAAGACTGTGTGATTCCAGCGACTAACGCCACATTACGACTCGACGACAATCAATTTGCAGTCGTCGCTTCTGAGCCAGGGGGACGCTGTAATTTGACAGAATTCAAGCAGGCGGTAAGTAGCGTTACATACGAAGAAGGATTTAGCGTCAAGACGGACATGCGCGCAGTCGAAGCACCTCTAACTGATGACATTGCCCAGCAAGTTGCCGACGAACTCAATAACAATCTTCGTAGTGACATGCCACTGCAAGCAGGCGGTGAGACAACAGAGGTAAAATCCGCTACTGTAAAAAGCTGGTTATCTTTTCGAGCGTACGTGCCAGAAGATGATAGCGATGGAAACGACGACAAGCCGCAGCTTCTATATACCATTGAACCAGATCGTGTTGAGCGATATCTCCGAACCAGTGGTATCGCATCAAAGGTAGAGAAGAAACCAGGCACCACGCGAGTATCAACTACAGATTTTACCGAGACAGCCCGCACGAACGGTGAGTCGGGCGTACTAATCGATATCAAAAAAACAATTGCGAGTATTGACCCATTTGTGGCAGGGCGTGCAACCCGCGCAACGGTGTCTGTCGGGCCAGTGCCGCCAACCATGCAGTTTACGCGCACCTACACACCGACCGAAGTAGGATACCGTGCGTTGGTGCAGCAATTCTCAGAAGACAACCCAGGTACTATCGCAATCTCACTTATCGAACTATCCGGCCGGCGTCCGTATTTCTCGGTTGCGGCGAACGAATCTGCGGCACTGCCAGCAGCAGGCGTGGAGGGGATGTACGTCGCCTATGCGGTTCAAAAAGGTATAGAAGACGGGGTGACGCAACCTACCGATACGGTATTTGGCAGCATGTCGTACAAAGAATGTATGGAAGCTGCGGTTACCACTCAGGATAGCGAATGTATCGCGGCGCTTGTCCGTGGCATCGGGAGTGCTACGACCCAGGCTCGTCTCGCAGAGATAGGACTCCGTGACACCTCATTTAGTGGCGACGTGACGACTACGAGTGCACGCGACATGGCGACATTTATGCGTAGACTCAACGAATCTGACTTGCCGATATCGAAGCATGGTGAACTCATACAGCTCATGAACGATGTGAGCGTACGTGGGGGCATGAAGTCGGTTACCTCGAGCGCTCGAGTTGTCGGCGGTACTCAGACAGAGAAAAACTACAACGAAATGGCCTTTGTGACAGAAAAAGGGCGGTTTGTAGTCGGTATGATGAGCGACGGATCTGCTGGCGAAGAAACTGCCGCCAAGCTCCTAAAAGCAATCATTGCCATTCGGCAACAAAAACTAGACGCTCGCTAGTTGCTTGACTACTGAGGGGTGGGACGATATAATACGACAAGTAATCCCGCGTAGCTCAGTGGTAGAGCGGTTGGCTGTTAACCAATAGGTCACTGGTTCGAGCCCAGTCGCGGGAGCCAGACCAAGCAGAGAAAAACGTAGACCTAGTTCCTAGACCTACAATAACTTCTCTCCTTGGTCATCCAAGAAAGAATATATAGCAATTACAAGCTACAATGTTGGAACCGTCATAAATGGCGGTTCTTTCATTTTACCCCTGTAAACTGGTTCGAACCCAGCCCGTCTCCTCCTGAAGGAGCAAGCACCCCAAAAGCTGACCCGTTCCCTAGACCTTTCCTAGTTCTACAAACCTAATTTGCTAGTGATGTCTTCGACTGCAGTTTGACCTTGTTCGGTCACTGAAGTTACAGCCTCGGTTGCGCCATCCGTAACAGAAGTAACCGCTTCAGTTGCACCGCCTGCTATATCTTGTACTTCTTGTACGCCTGGAATTTCACCCAAACCTCCTACGACGTCTCCAACCGAACCAGCAGCTGCGTCTGTAACACCCCCGATTAAGTTTTGTATAGAATCGAATAATCCCATTTTGCTCTCCTTTACTTATTAATTACTAAACTCTCTATATCCCTTATTAGAGGACGAAAGTCTTCGGATTTTTCGGTTATGAAGTAATGATTTTCAATTCCGTGCTGGCGGCAATCTACCAAACCTTCAGCTTTAAGAACTGTTAACTTCTTGGATAGGGTCACGGCATTAATATCCGTCATCCTTTTCAGCTCGTTGAATGACTTTTCACCAAAGTTCATTAGCTCATAAAGAATTAACACATTACTAGAGTCGCCAATGATCTTAGCGATGCTTTTGGTCTTAACGATTTGTTCTTGACTATATATTGTACGCATTGGTATACTTTATTTACTAGTTAATGATACTTACTAGTATAGCAGACAAGTGATTTTGTGCAAATATTAATCAAAGGAGGTATCGATGAAACTATCAAAGCTAAATTTGAATCATAAGAAGATTAGTAAAAAGCAGGCTATGGAAGACATGCGATATCTTCAGAAAAAGATATCTGGCAAAAGTGTTTATGCTAACATTAAATCGGTGTACAAGAGAGTCCCGAAGCACAAGAACCGAAGTTATATAACTCAGTTTAATGCATTGCGAGGCAATTAAACTTTTAATCACACATGTTGTAGTTAATGTTATGTGGGCCAGTATACACAATCTAAAGCAAGCCTAATGCTTAGATCTGTATTTGCTAGAATATGAATATGAGTAATACCGAAAATGATCTTCCAGCATCGATAGGTAGACCAGCTACAAGCGCCTTATTGTCTGCAAACATAACGAGCTTGAAGCAGGTCGCAGATCTGACTGACAAAGAACTGCTCGCGCTTCATGGAGTTGGCCCGAAGGCGGTTAGAATATTGAGAGAGTACATAGAAGAAGTCCGTGACCTGTAATCTGAGCCAAGCATAAGCACTATGATGAAAGTCAAGGTGTTTTTGCTTAGCTTGACGTTAATATGCATCATTTTTGTAGCGATACTCTGTTTCTGTCAGGAACGCATGTGAGCCACGAATAAAACCAAGTGTCTCGTCAATATCACCGAAACGCTTGTCTAACACAGAGTACTCATCGGGTGTAAGCCAGTGATTTGTGTGGGTTTCCGTTTCAATTATCATTGTGCCCTGAGGATTTACTCCGTGTACAAGAATTAAATATTTGTCTTCTAGCATCTCACTGTTTTCATCGTAATCAAGTTTGTGGTGTACTCCCACGGCTTTCAGTGTAGCGGTGAGCCCAGTTTCTTCCATAAGTTCACGAGCAGCTGCTTCAAGGATTGTCTCTCCCCAGCGTATTTTACCTGTTGGGAACCCCCAATATCCTGAATAGGGTTGTTTACGACGCTCTTGAAATAGGAATCTTCCATTGCCATCTTCAATACCGATATCTACCACAAGTTTGGGCTGCTTCTCGATGACGAGTTCTTCGGTGTCCATTCTATTGGCATATTCTTTGCCTTTGCGAGTTAGCTGGTATTTACCGTACGATTTTGGAGTGTGTTCGACCATGCCGGCTGTTACCAATTTCTTTATATGAAAAGTACCATGGTCATTGCTGAGTTTAGCTGTACGCGCAAGTTCGGAAAACGAAGAAACTCCTTGTATAAGTAGTGTGCGTAATATAGCCATCTGGGCTTTGTGTGCATTGGCCTCGTACGATTGTCGGGACATGACCTAATTATACAGCCCTTGGGAGTGCGCTAAGAATATTGCTCGATGCTTCAAGATAGTCTTTTGCAGCATTGGGGTCAAAGCCGAGCGTGCCATCTTCGTGTATGCCGTGTACTTTTCCTTCAGTATCCCATGACAAATCAGGGTATGTATTCACGAGAGCCGTAAGCTCATTTCGCACCACCTCAGCGGAGAGCCCTCCAGCAACACCAAAGCCGACGGAAGTAAGCTGCTTAGATTCGTAAACTTTATCCAAGAAAGGACGCAGTGCATTTGGGTCCAAGCGTACGCCTTTTCCATGTGAAGCATCAAATAATACATAATCAAGCGTGTGAGCGTACCTACCGAGTTGTGTTGCCACGTTTTCCGCACCAAGCTGTTGCATTGATTCGCCGTGAGCCTGAAGGATGATGGTGTGATTTGTGCGTTGTTTTACCTCCTCAATAAAAGGGAGCATTGCATCGTTTTGCTGCCAGGGTAACATATCAAACTGAAGTGTATTAAGCCAGCTCTTTCCTCGCTCACAAATACGTTCTATAAATTTATTTCTGTAATCAGCATCCGCAACGGACCCTGGGTCAAAGTATATTTGGGCTGCTTTTAAGGCTTTTGAGCCTCCTTCATCGAGCGCAGTTGCAAATTCTTGCTCACCCACCGGATACCATTCGTTTCCGTACTTATTTTCAATATCAAGGTACTGAGTTTTGTGTACTGCTTTTACTCCAAGGAGGATTTGTCGTTGGTTGGGCTGGTCTTGTCTGTTTTCAATCCCGGCGTAGGTGAACTGATCCATAAGCCAGTACTGCATACTTGTATTTTCGGGATCTGTGTTGTGTTTGAGGTTGTTTACTCCGCTGATGCCTATGTAGGGTAGTGGTCTTTCGGTTGTCATAATCCGAGTTTATAATGGCGGTGATAATTATTCTAGTGAAGTGGAGTTCTGTATTTTTCATCAATTACTAGTAGGGACTGTGCTGAGTCACGGTTGTAACCTCCTTCAAGTTATCTTATCTGTTAAGGGTTGAACCCCTCATGAAACCCCTCATGAAAATCTTGTTTGATAGCAGTTATAACGTTCTCTATCGTAGTGAGCCAAGAGTATATATGCGACAGGAAGTCCAGTAAGCATTCACGCTACAGGACTTCTTTTCGTATTAGGTATAATAAGTTGTATGACAAAACCTATAAATATCGCATCAATCGAAAAGGCGACAAACAAATCTTGGGATCAATGGGTAAGAGAACTCGATAAGAGTGGTGCACGAGAGTTGTCTCATGCCGACTTAGCGCACAAGCTCAATGACGAGCTTGAGGGTGAACTTGAAAGTCATGGATGGTGGGCGCAGGGTATTACAGTGGCGTATGAGCAGCATATAGGTAAGCGCGTCCCAGGTCAGTTAGCCAATGGACTATTTGAACTAGCTGTATCGAAAACAGCGGCGACTTCACGTAATACATTATTTCCACAACTTGTTGAATGGTTTGAAAATCAAAGTGAATTCAATGGATCCGCGCCCTTGAAGTCCCGTAGCAGTGAGACTCCCAAGCGCAGCACATGGAGGTGTGACTTTGCTGACGGAAGTAAATTCTCATCAACTGTTGAGGAGAATGGAGAAAAATCTAAACTTATTCTTTCACACACCGCTGTTCCTACTAAACAAGAAGCCGATGATTGGAAGGATTTTTGGCGCAATACTGCTGAGCAATTGATTAAACAATAGTCTTTGATCTGTAAGCGGAGCCAAGACAAGATATTTGAACAGAAGTCCAGTAAGTATACACGCTGGACTTTTTGTTATACTGATAAATAATGATAACAAATATTCCTGACAATTGTGGCAACTCGCCTCGTTCACTTCTTGCGATAGAAGTAGCAGTCAATCTAGCTTCTAGTGAATACCATAAACTAGATCCTCTACTGGCAGAAGATTTTACGTGGAGTGTTGCAGGGAGCGATAAAAAAATACTGAAATCTGAATTAAACTCATTTATGAATAAGGCAAATCAATCAGATGTTCATATAGATAGGTTTGATGTTTTGACTTCAATTTCACACGGCAAATATGCAGCGGTAAGTAGTTGCGCATATGCGTCTAATGGGTGTATATTCAATTCTCACGACCTGTATGAATTTACGAGTGCCGGTGGCTCGGCGAAGCTTTTGAAAGTAACGTCATATATAGTTGATGTTAAACAATAGTCCGTGACCCGTAAGCGGAGCCAAGTAGACGCACTTCGCAACTCGCGAGGTGCTTTTACGTTTACCTATACATGCTTTATAGGAGAATATATTGACATTATTATTAATTAATGATAAAATATTATAAATCCTCTTCCCTGAGGTGGCTGCAGATCTGCAGATTACGCCCATGTCACCAGGGTCCATGGTGTCACAGAAAGGCGGCATTATGTCCGCTAGTACTTTAATCAACACGTCCGTCCTCATGGCTCACGTTCCAGTCGATACGTTCGATATCGTGAACGGACCGAGCCAAGCACGCTGTCTTCAGATTTCAGAGATGGTCGGCGCGAACCTGCACCACATCGAGCAGGCGTATGTCGACCAGATTTTCACATTGAAGACACTGGCGAGCAACACCGTGTTCAAGCGGAAGCTGAGGATTGCGACAATACTCGACGTTCAATTCGACGGCTCGTTCACCTTCACGGCGATCTTTAGTGATCGCGTTGTCTCCGGGGTTTACAATCCCAAGACAAAGCAAGGTTACTTTAGCCTCGACTGAGTCGACCAACCCCGCTCATGACATGGGAGAATCCCGCGTCTAGCGGGGTTCTTTCATTAACAAAGTAGTTGCAAACTGCGTTCACTAGCGGGAGCCAGATATAAGCACTTTGTGAAAGCAGAGTGTTTTTGTTTATGCTTGCAAGTTACTCGCACCGCTGTATTATCATTATTATGACGTCCAACTATCCAAAAAGCTTTGGAGATCTGAGTATCGTTCCAATCCATAGCTATAGCGAAGCTGACGAGGTGAAAGAGCGAGTCGAGGATGCTTACTTTGGAGATGAGTACGATGAAGAGGTATATAGAGGTCTTAGGCCTGAGACTATACGAACACTCCTTGATAAAGTAGGCGAGGTTGGAGACAATCCTATCATGGCGACGCTACTTTTCCGGGCTGGCGTTGCAGAGCCAGTTGAATCAAAACATACGTTGTATCAAGAGGGCGTGTATCAGTCGGTGGACAGTCCACCGAAACTTTTTGGTGTATATTTTGATGCAGATCGACTTCGAGCGGACGCTGAACCAGACGCACTGCTGCTAGCTCAGGGCTCTGGGCGCAAGGCATATCGTGGATATGAAACGATCAAGACAGATTTTTGGAGCAACCCAGATAGACCAGCGGTGGCTGCAGCTGAGCGTACTGCACGCGACATGGCTCAACTTGCTATACTCAGCGATTACGCCCATACGGACTACCTATTCGCCAACCAGCAGACGGTTGTCCATGAAATTATGGGTGCCGAAGAGAAAACCGTTTCAGAACTAGGTATTATGCCCGAAGACTATCATGACGGCTACAACCAACCCACCCCAGTAAATCGTCTAGGTCGGATTGAGTGTGCATCTGACTTTAGTGGAAGACCTGAATTGCTAGAAGTGTATAAGAGTTTCTATCAAAAACTTAATCCAGAGGTCGATTTTAGGGGAGGTGAGGGTGAAGATATTTATGAACTCAGACTTAGTGATGAACAGATCAGCGCATTGAATAGGCTTCAGAAATACGACAAAGCAAATCATATTACCGGACTGAGTATAGACAGGGAAGACCGCAATGATGAAGGTAAATTTCTGCCACGACAACAAGACGAAACCAATCCGTTTTACACGAATGGTTGGGGAGATATGACCATCCGACTTCAGCTTGAACTCGACAACGTAGTGAGATGCTACACCCTAAGAGTGTATATGGATTCGGGACAAAGTGAGACGTATCTGAACAAATATACCGCCGAGTTGCATCAGACTTCTGACTGGATCACAAAGGAGGCCGGTCACATGCTTAATTCGCTGCAGGATCCGTTGGCGGAAGAAATGAGCTTCAGTCATATAGACGAATTCGAATACCAGGACTTGCTAAGATTAGTGCAGAATATTCAGGCAGTAACTACACTCGTTTAATTTAGCAGAATTGCTATAAGCAAAGCTTTACCTATTAGCTGGTGTTGAACGCAAGAGACTCGCGCAGACGAATAGAATCGTTAGAGTGGTATCGAAATACGTCCACTAGCGGGAGCCAGACTCAGCAGGTAAATACCCAGACCGGGTTCCCTGACCAAAAGTCAGATTTACCCCTTGAGTCAGACAAAAGTACCAATTATCACCAAAAGGTACAAAACCGATGGAACCGTCCGAAAGGGCGGTTTTTTCGTGTCCACCCCTGATATTTAGTCCTGAAAGCGACCAGTATCCTATGGAGCGGCTGGACAGGCGAAAGGCTATCGCAGTTGCCGGTAACGATGAGATGTCAGTGCAGTACGTCATGGCGTTTGTGGATTCTCTCGGTATTGACCCCTTCTTCATCGGCACACTGAACGATACTCGCATCCTAGAATCTGGCGGCGCAGCATTTGGGACTAACCTGACATATGACCAGCTCAGTTGTCTTGTTGCTATCCCGACGCCAAACCAGTAGCCGAGCCTATGGCGAACTGGTAGCTTTTTGATATAATCAAGCTCATGAATAAGAACAGTCGAAAAAACAATCAGTCCGACAACTTAATGCTTGGCTTTGCACTGTTGCTGCCGGGTCTATTTTTGGCAACGGCATCAGATGATAGCCGTCTTTTTCAGGTGATCGGGCTGGTCTTAATCGTTGCCGCTAGTGCTGTATTCGGTGCATCGATCAGTGCACGAACTAGCCGCAAAAAATAAACGCCCCCTTCCTCTCCCTTGTTGTACTAAAAGTACCTGGAGTGGTGGCAAGGTGGCTTGTTTGACGCAAACAAACACGTACGCAATCTATAAATTAGCACTCTTGACATGAGATTGCTAATTTTATACTATACTAATAGAAGCTTTTATGCTTCTCTGGAAACCATTAATGCAATGATGAAAGGAGAAAATTATGAGCAACCTTGTAAAGTGGGATCCGTTTGCAGAACTTTCTGCATTACAAAAACAATTCTTTGGTGATGACTGGATGTCGCCCCTAAAAGGCGTTAACATTCCGACGACTGACGTCTTTACTAAAGATAATAACCTTGTGGTTGAGGCGCATCTGCCTAACTTTGAGCAGAAAGATGTCAATATCGAAGTGGAGAACGGTACACTCGTGATTAGTGCCGAACGTCACGAAAAAGAGGAAGATAAAGGCAAGCAATACGTTGTGCGTGAAAGCTCAAGTAGCTTCTACCGACGCATTGCACTACCAAAGAGAGCAGACGCTGACAAAATCGAGGCACACCTCGATGAGGGAGTCCTAAAAGTGAGCATCCCTCTCACACCACTGCCTGAGCCAAAGAAAATTGCTATCTCTTCGAAGAAGAAATAGCAGTCGCGCGTTCTAGCCTAAAAGGAGGCCTTAAGGCTTCCTTTTAGTTATAAAACCTGATTCAAGATCTGGAATTTGTTAGTTAAACTCCTTTAAAATGAGACACGCCCTAAAACATGCGTTTTGTGTCTTATTTGTCTCATCCCGTGCCCCCACCCCTGTGATTGTTCCGTGACCTGTATGGTGAGCCAAACAATGACACTTCCAGTAGGGAGTGTTTTTGTTTTGGCATTTAGAATGGCAGATGTATTGGTTGCATTGTAGAATGAAGCTATGAAAGCAGCAATTATTGATCGATATGGCCCACCGGAGCAGTTGCATATAGAGCAGGTAGCGAAACCTACTATTAACGACAGTCAGTTGTTAGTTCAGGTGGTTGCGACAGCAGTTACAGCTGCAGACGTACGAATACGTGCGGCCAAATTCCCAAAAGGGTTTGGTGCGATAGCCAGGCTTGCTTTTGGCATTCGTGGTCCACGAGCGAAAATATTAGGCAGCACTTATTCGGGTGTGGTTGTTGCAGCTGGAAAGAGTGTGCCTGAATTTAGCGTTGGTGACGAAGTATGTGGAATGACCGGAGTAAAAATGGGTACCTATGCTGAATTTGTTACGGTTAATAACGTAAAGAGTATTGCTAAAAAGCCGGCTAACGTAAGTCATACACATGCAGCAGGTATGCTATTTGGCGGCACAGCGGCACTGTATTTTTTGCGTGATAAATTGAATATTAAGCAAGGCGAAACTATTCTTATAAATGGTGCTTCTGGGGCAGTGGGCACAAACGCTGTTCAGCTTGCTAAGCTTTTTGGCGCAACGATTACGGGTGTGACTACTCAAGGTAATGCTGCATTGGTTAAAGAGCTGGGCGCGACAGAAATTATTGACTATACAAAGCAGGACATAGCTGCAATTGGTAAGAAATTTGACGTGCTGCTAGACACTGAAGGGAACATATCGCCCGAGGCAGCCAAACCATTACTTACTCGTAATGGTAGGGCTGGATTAATGGTAGCTAGCTTAGGGGAAATGATACGCATGCGCGGGCCTGTTAAAAGTGGCACCGCTACAGAAAAGCGAGAAGATATAGAATATCTATTATCACTCATGAAAGACGGAAAGCTTAAGGCGGTTATTGATAGTGAATATACCATTGATCACATTGTTGAAGCGCATCGGCATGTAGATTCTGGCCGTAAGGTAGGTAGCTGTATAGTAACGCTACGCTAATAAAGATATGAAAGATTATATTGTAAAACACCGTAAACGTATTGGAATTATTGGTGGATGCATGGCATTCATAGTCGCGTTAATCTACCTTGCAATTGTGCCTGAAGAGGCGAAGAATGCGAGCGGACTACAAAAAATCATTCTTTTATACGGGCATTCTGTGTGTTGGATAGTACTAAGTGTAGCTAGCTTTTTATGGGCGATGACCAATAAGCATATATTGTCGAGTAGTTTGGCATACATAGCCTTGGCAATCTACGCTGTTTTTGTGGGCACGGTACTGCTTGTCAGTCGCATATAGCAAACGGTCTACGGGGCCAATACTACCCATCTAGAGATATCTGTTATACTTAAAAGTAATGAAATTTTATACACAAACAGTCGAAAACGTTCTTCACCACTTTGCATCATCAGAATCAGGATTATCTGATAACAATTATGCAGTTAATAAGGCAAAATATGGCCGTAATATATTAACCATTAAAGGCCGACCGCTGTGGCGAAAGCTTGTTGAGCCATTTGCAAATGTTTTTGTGGCAGTGCTTGGTGTAGCAGCACTGATTAGTATTGCTACTGGCCATGCGATCGATGCAATTATTGTTACTGCAATAATATTCGTAAGCGCCATTATATATTACATTCAGCAGTTTTCCACCGAGCGGGTACTAAGGGCATTAAAACAGCACGATGTTCAAAAAGTAAATGTGCGACGTAACGGTAAAGTCATGGAAGTATCCAGCGAAGAACTGGTGCCGGGCGATGTTATTTTACTTGGTGAAGGTGAAAAAGTGCCAGCAGATGCTCGCGTAATGCATGCCGAAAACATACGTACTAATGAAGCTATGTTGACTGGTGAGTCGCTACCTGTCACAAAGCACGCTCATGCACTTGAAAAAGAGCATCCAGTTTACGAAAGAACAAACATGTTATTTCAAGGGTCATTCGTTGTATCTGGACGAGTGACAGCTGTAGTGGTGGCAACGGCTGCATCAACTGAGTTTGGGCGTCTAGCCGCCTTAGCGGCACCAACAGATTCTGTAAGCCCAGCTCAGCAAAAAATTGACCAACTTGTAACACGATTAATATCGGTGATCTCCGTAGTTGTGATTGTAGCGTTTGGTTTGGCATTAGTAAGAGGGATGGAGTTACTCGAATCGTTACGCTTTGTATTATCACTGGCAGTTGCTGCTGTTCCTGAAGGATTGCCGGTTGCCGTGACGGTTGTACTAGTGCTAGGGATGCGTAGGTTGGCAAAATATAAAGCACTCACTCGTTCAATGAAGGCAATTGAGAACATAGGCATTATTACCACCATTGCCAGTGACAAGACTGGTACACTAACAAAAAATAAGCTCAGTGTACAAGAGTATTGGTTGTTACATAGCACCAAAAAACAGGATATGGCACTTTGGGCATCCTTAGTAGTGAATAATACTGGCGGTGCAACAGGCGATCCGCTCGATACGGCATTGCATGAATTTGCTAAACAGCATCATGAAGCTAGACCTCACGGTCGCACCTTTACGAACAGTTTTGCATTCGACCAAAGCTTAGCGATGAGTGGCAATGTGTGGCAAGTGGGGGAGCGATACAACGTAGTTATTAAGGGCGCACCAGAGCGAATTTTGAAAGCATCGTCATTAAATGAGCTTCAGCGCGCTGAGGCCGAGCATAAGCTAAACCATTTTACGGGTATGGGCTACAGGGTTATTGGTATCGCCGAACATAAAGGAGCCACCACGCCACCATCATCGCTGAGTGAGGTGGGTGACGACCTACACTTTATTGGATTACTCGCTATTGCCGACGAGCTGCGGCCAGAGGCAGCAAAGGCAATTACTGCCGCTCAGTCTGCGGGCATTACGGTACGTATGATAACTGGTGATCACGCTGAAACCGCTTTTGCAATTGGTAAGCAGCTGAGTCTTGTTCATCATCGCGATGAGGTGCTTGACTGCCGTAATCTTGAACACATGAGTGACGCTGAGCTTGTTAAAAAGGTAAGAGATATTCGGGTATTCGCACGTGTAGTTCCTGAAGCTAAGCACAGGATACTCGGTGTACTAAAGACAGATAACATTACCGCCATGACAGGCGATGGAGTCAACGATGTTCCGGCGCTCACGAACGCACATGTGGGTATTGCAATGGGATCCGGCTCGCAGATTGCAAAGGAATCAGGCGACATCGTGTTACTCGACGATAATTTTGCAACTATCGTTAGAGCTGTCGAGGGTGGGCGTATTGTGTACGACAACATTCGCCGTATGCTGCTGTATATGCTCACAACTACATTAGCAGGGGTTGGAACAATCATGGTTGCAATGCTCAGTGGCTTGCCATTACCGCTTGTGGCCGTACAAATTTTGTGGATTAATTTAGTGACTGATACTATTTTTGCCATACCACTTGGATTAGAGCCGGCTGAAGAAGATGTGATGCAGCGACCACCGCGGGGAGTTAAGCAGCCAATCCTGGAGCGTCATATCATTATGCGACTTCTCATTGTGGGTGCAACGATGGCGGCTGTGACGTTGGCTATATTTATATATGCACTCAGTCGTTATTCACTTGAGTATGCCCAAACATTGGCATTTGCAGCATTAGTCGTTGCGCAGTGGGCTAATGCAGTAAATGTAAGAAGCGAATTCACCTCGCTGTTTAAGCGTTTGCGGGTGCCGAATTACGCACTCCTTTTCGGGGCTGGTGTTGCAATACTATTACAACTATTAGTATTGTTCGGTCCTCTTGCGGGTGCTCTATACGTTGTACCGGTTGATATATATCACCTTGTCGCTGCAGTCGTGTCGGTATCCATTGCCGTAGTGGCCGTTGCTGAGCTGCACAAGTGGTACTGCCGACGGACAGTACTCCGAACCTCGTAAACATTTCCACCGCTGCATTTCAATTAATTTATAATCAGTATATGAAAAGTTATCTCGGAAAGCACGATAGGGCACTGAGCACTATTGGAGCATTGATTGCTCTTGTCATTGCAATAATTTATTTGAAAGTTATACCGGATGAAGCATCAACTGCTACTGGGATTCAAAAAACAATTCTTATATACGGGCACTCCCTGTGTTGGATTTTGTTGAGCGGAGCAAGTATAGTGTGGGCAATAATAAAAAACCATAAACTGTCGAAATTTTTGGCGTGTGCAGCATTAGCTACGTACATCATATTTGTAGGTACATTGCTGACCACAAAGTTTCTCTAAGGTCCGTGACCCGGAAACGGAGCCAAGAGTATGCAGCAAGAAGTTTAAGAAGTGCTCACATTGCTGGACTTCTATATTGTGAAATAATAACTACATGACAGAAATGCAATTTAGCGTCGAGATTAATGCCCCTAAAGAACGTATTTGGGAAACGTTATGGGGAGATAAAACGTTTCGTGACTGGGCAGGAATTGTCGATCCAGGAACGTACATGGTGGGTGAACTGGCAGAAGGCTCAGTAGTGCAGTTTAATTCTGCGGAAGGCTATGGAGTTACCAGCACGATTGCAAGACTTACACCAAAAGAATATATTCTTTTTAAACACAAAGCAGACACGAAAGATCACGGTGCTAGCAGTAGGGAAGAGCAGTGGACTGGTGGTTCAGAAAGTTACAAACTAACCGAGAAAAATGGTATAACGACTCTAACATTGGAATTTGATGTGCCTGCGAAACTGCGTCGAACCATGGAAGTAACTTATCCTAAAGCGCTGAGTCGTATTAAAGAATTATCTGAAACATACGGCTCGTGACTCACTGATGGCTATGTTCAAATAGAGTGATACAATTCAATGTATGAAAGTAGTCATAGCCGATAGCTACGGCGGTCCGGAGGTTTTGCATATCGTAAATGCTCCAAGTCCATCTATCGGGGCAAACGACATTTTAGTACGAGTGAAAGCGTTCGCAGTCACTGCTGCCGATTCTCGAATCAGAGGAGCTCGATTCCCTCGAGGGTTTGGTTTTCTAGCGCGATTATTCTTTGGCTTACGCAAACCAAGAATAAAAATTCTTGGCTCAACATATTCCGGTGTAGTTGAGCAGGTGGGGAGTAGCCATACGCAGTTTGAAGTTGGCGACGAAGTCTGTGGCATGACGGGCGCAAAAATGGGTACCTACGCAGAGTTTATTAAGGTTACTAAGTTTAAAAGCATTACTAAAAAACCGAGTACAGTTAGCCACGAAGATGCTGCTGGATTGCTATTTGGCGGTACTGCGGCGCTCTATTTTATTCGTGATAAGCTTCTCGTTAAAAAAAATGACACAGTCGTTATCAACGGCGCCTCCGGTGCTGTCGGTACGAACGCTGTGCAATTAGCTAAGTATTATGGTGGAAAAGTTACAGGTGTAACAAGTACAAGTAATGAAAAGTTAGTCCGAGAACTTGGTGCAAGCTATATTCTAGATTATACAAAACAAGACTTAGTAACTTCGGGTCAGAAATTTGAGGTTTTGCTAGACACAGTCGGCAATATTAGCTCAACTACTGCAGAGAAGCTGCTGACCAAAAACGGAAGAGCGGGGCTTATGGTAGCTGGGCTATATGAAACATTACGATCCCGTGGCCCGGTTAAAACAGGTACGTCCACCGAAAGAAAAGACGATATCGATTTTTTACTCAAACTCACAGAGCAAGGCGAGCTCAAAGTTGTAATTGATAGAGTCTACGAGTTAAATAGGATTGCAGATGCACACAATTACGTTGATGCTGGAAAAAAGGTAGGTAACGTGATCGTTCGCCTGTAAGTGTTGGTGACCTATGCTCAAGGCCAGGATAAGTAAATCAACAAGAAGCTAGACTTTTTTGTTTCTGCTTCGGCTTTTTAGTCGCAATCGTTTAACTACGAAGTATCCAGCTCCTAAAATAATCACTGCAATAACCAAATATTGAAATAGGCTTACATATTCTTCGACTAGATGAAAGTTTTCTCCGAGTATGAAACCAAGGCCGATAAGGACGCTATTCCAGATCAAACTTCCAGCGGCTGTGTAGACAATAAATAGTGCTATGTTCATACGTTCGATCCCTGCCGGAATTGATATTAAACTGCGAAATATGGGTATCATTCTTCCGAAAAAAACAGTTTTGATTTCGTGTTTTACGAACCACGCTTCGGTTTTATCGAGATCGGAAGAGCACACGTCTGAACTCCAGTCACACAGTGATCTCGTATG
>CALGUM010000067.1 GCA_937902295.1 uncultured Candidatus Saccharibacteria bacterium
GTTAATGAATCGATGCCATCCTACGCGATTGGTAAACTCAAATCACACCTCGATAACGATCTTGCGGGCAAAAAAATCGCTGTGCTTGGACTCGCGTTTAAAAAAGGTACCAGCGACGTCCGAAAATCTCCTGGTGTCAAAATAGCCAATCTGCTCGACAAATTTGGTGCTCATGTCACCGCCTACGACCCCCAGGCAAACGAAGAGGCTCGCGAGGATCTACGGCGTAGTGTCACGCTTTGTGACACCCTTGCAGATACTGTTGCCGCATGCGACGCCGTTGTGATCGCCACAGATTGGCAAGAATTTACCGAACTTTCGAGTGATCTACTCTCCGACCAGCTTACTCCTGGTGCAGTTTTACTCGACGCCGTCAACGCCTATACAAGACGCCAGGAGCTTACTGCGCACGGGCTTCGCTATAGCGGTATTGGTCGCTAATTCTTACAATTGGTGTTATAATAATATCCAATGAAGTTATTTGTTCAAATTCCATGCCTCAACGAAGAGCAAACACTTGGCACGGTCCTGAAGACCATTCCAAAAAAGATCAAAGGTATCGACAGTATCGACATCCTCATCATCGATGACGGCTCTACCGACGATACAATCAAAATTGCCAAACAACATGGCGTAACGCACTTCGTAAAACATCGCCGCAATATGGGGCTTGCCCGCTCGTTCCACGACGGCATTGATTACGCCCTGTCACACGGCGCAGATATTGTGGTCAACACAGACGGCGATAATCAATATCCCCAAGCTATGATTGGTGAATTAGTGCAGCCAATCCTCTCAGGCGAGGCAGAGATCGTCATTGGTGATCGACAGACACAGACCGTCGCCCACTTCTCACCGTTCAAAAAGTTCATGCAACGATTTGGTAGCTGGGTTGTCAACAAAGCTGCCGGCACTGATTTACCAGATGCCGCGAGTGGATTTCGTGCCTACTCCCGTGAATCACTATACCGGCTCAATATAGTTACCCAATTTAGTTATTGCATGGAGACGATTATTCAGGCGGGCAACAAGCGCCTAGCTATCACTAGTATTCCTATCACCACCAACGCAAAGACACGTGAGTCTCGCTTGTTCAAGAACATCTGGCAGCACATGCTCAAGTCAGGTCAGGCAATTATGCGCAGCTACATTATGTTCAAACCCCATATTATATTTGCAACGCTTGGTGTCATCCTTCTCGCTTTCGCAATCATTCCGTTTATTCGTTTCATCTATCTCTGGTCGCTGGGTGAAAGTGAAGGCCACATTCAGTCTCTCGTATTCGGCTCTACTATGTTTACCGGTGCGGTTTTCTCATTTGCACTCCTTGTAATTGCAGATCTCCAAAAGACGAATCGCATTCTTCTCGAAGATCAAATCGAACGAACCAAAAAACTCCAGTACCGCAAATAGTTACCTATTCTCGTACCAGCTATCTGGTACCAACCATTTACCGAACTCGCTATACCAATCTGGACCCGTCGCGTGGATAAAGAAATTAAGCAAGGCGCCATTAATGATCGCCGCGAACACCCCTGTGCAGACTAGTGCTACGACGGCTATTTTCTTGTATTTTGCGGGGAGTGCATAATACGCCCGTGCCACTATCAGTAGCATAATGACATACAAGAACCCTATGGCTGGCAACAAGTACCTGCCCTGATGTCCATACATTTGACCTGAATACTTGATAAATAACATTGCGTTATAGCCATACTGCCCAGCAGTGAGCAGGCCTACAATTCCTAGCAACATCCACTCAACCTTGCCCTGTAGTATGCGTCGTCGCTTGACCACTAGGTAGATCAGGGCTCCGAGCACCAGCGCTACTACTACTCCGACACTCACCCACAGCATAACCCAGATATCATACACCCAGATGTGACCCATATAGTAGTACATCGTCGGATAATATCGCTGAAGCCACGCGCCAGTGTATTCTACTGCGTGATAATCTTTTGTCCAAGTTTCTCCTGCTGCTACCGCATCGATTCGGTTCACGTTTCGGTTGTAAACAGAGAAGTTCAAGCACGATTCTCGACTATGCACCACTGCACAGTTCGGACTCACCGACTGGTACTGCACAAGGTTCACACCGATACGCTCGACAAACAACCCCGCACCCACCAAGAGTAATACTACAAGTGCAGCTTGCCGCCACCCAGCCAGCTTATTCCAATACTCTGCATAGTGTTTCCTGGCATGTTTCCAAGCGGCCGCCATTCCTTTGGTGTCACGGATATAAAATACTAGTGCCGCCAAGACCACCACACCTGCAAACGGGACATAGGTATACTTAGTAATACTCAAAAACAGCGTCGCCACCACTACCCAGTACAGCTGCACGGGGTCACGTCTGGTGTAGAGTCTTATACTTGCAAGCACGACACAAAACCACAGCAAAAGCGCCAGCATGTCATAATTTTCTGCGGGCGCAAAATACGCAAATGCCCCAGTGATTGCCAGGGCAAATGTCGCGAGGTTTGTAATGACGGGGCCTGCCCGCACTTCCTGCACGATACGTCGAAACACTACTAGCGCCAACACACCAAACCCAAGCCCAATAAATCGCACTAGATAGACGATGGCGAGATCGCTCATATCAAGCGCCACGGCAGCGCGCACCGGAAAACTCAAAAGGTAATAGTAGAAGTAACTCGGAAACCGCACCAAATCACCCATCATCAGTTCGGCATCTGTCATATCCTGGATAAACGGACCGTTCGTGAGTGGCTGCGCTGCAAAATGATATATTGCTGCCATGTGCCTGTTACCGTCTGGCACTTGCCCTATTGAGCGATCAAGGTAGGTACTACCTTCTTGCGTAGACTGCAAAGACGGATTGACAGCAAGTGCAAAAAACGTGCCTTGAATAAGAAACAGTACGAGCGTCACCCGAAAAAAGTTGGGTGAACGCAGCATCGCTACTAACTTTTTATACACTGTCATGTCTACTTGCCGCGCGCCTCTATCACATCGACGATCACATCGACCTGCCGATAGGCCTTTTTCTTGACTTCGGGCAGCGCTGTGGTGATTTTCCGCTGTACTTCATCCGCCTCGGCGTCAAGTGTATCAAACTGCGTACGTAAATATTCTTGAGTTAACTTGTCCTGGCCAAACGCCCATTTGGATAGACCAAACATATCGAGCACTTCTTTGTACTTGTGACTCCAGCCGATAACTAGTGTCGGTACACCCATCGCAAGTGATGAAATCATTGCGTGGAACCGCGAGGCCACAAACAGATCGCACCTACCAATAATATAGCGGAGTTCCTGCGAGCCAAGTTCCTGCTCAACAAACAGTACTTTATCCTTATGCGCTAACTTTGCGTATACCTCTTGGCACAGTGGCAAGTCATTGTTGTGCGTTTTGTCGGTGCCGGTACGCACGCTATGCGGAATCAGCGCGACTTTCTGGCCTTTTGCTGTCACGTAGTCGATAAACTCGACTATTTCGCGCACATACGAGCCGCCTGCAGCATCAACTTTCTTGCGCATCACGACGCTTGGCGATACACCGACAACTTTGCCTTTGGCAAAAAACTTCACATCAAACTTTGCCTCAGCACTCTTCTTGTCGTCTTCGGTGACGTCGAGCAAGAACGCATAATCCGCACCCTCTGTGACATTTCGTAGGTTGAGTCCAGCTAAGTACTCGTGCGTCACCGCACCACGAGACACGATAGCAGCCATTTTCGGCAAGTACGTCTTGGCAGCCCATTTGTTGATAGGGTTATGGAAACTACCGAGCGCCTGGGCGCACTTTACCACTGGCACACCCAGGTTTATGGCTGGCAATATACTTGCGACGTTGTAGAGCAAAAACTTTTCTCGGCCATCTACAAAGGTGATGCCGCCTTGATCGAGCAAAATATCGGCGCCTTTTAGCGCTCGCACTGCTGGTGAGTTTTCGTGAATCACATTGCGTGCAAACGGCAATACGCGGTGCACAAGCGCCCACGAATTAATCCCGACACCGAGCATCAGCGGAGAGGCGTCTACAATATCCAAATTCTTGTACGGATTTTGCAACCGATCCTCTGCCGGGTACATACTCAGTAGGGTGAACTTCGGGTCTGCGTACCGCTCAGATAGCGTTTGCACGGCACTTTCGAGCATAGCAGCAGCACCTTTGTTGCCCGACAGCGCAGAGCCAATTATTACTATCTGTGGATTGGTTTTCATTTTTGGATCAGCCTTCCTTTGTTCAATATAATGTAGACAAGCGCGACACCGATATCAGCTATGGTAGTAAAGAATCGTGCCACAAGCGCCAGTACAATCGCCTGCTCTGGCGCAAAGTACACACTTGCCAGTAACACTATTATACCCTCTCTCACACCGATTCCGCTCGGTACAAACAGCGCAAGCATCCCGATAACACTCGCCAGTATAAATATCGAGGCAAGCGGGACGTACATATCAGGCGTCACCGGCAGCATTGCCGCCGCAATGATGACAAATCCGATACCGTTGATAACGCGTGGAGCCATGTAGTAAATTGTGTTACCGAGTATCTGTCGAGACGATAGCAGTGTAGAGCCTTCCAGGGGTTGACGTTTCGCCAGGCGTAGTAGCTTATTAAGAATTGCATAGAACACTCGCTCATTTGCCACTACGAGCATCGGCACGACAGCCACTAGCGCCACCAGGATCGTCGAGTTATTAAAAATCTCCACATCAAACATTAGCAGGAGCGGCAAACTTAGCAAGACACTTGCAAATACCATCAGTATGTTTTCGTAGATGACAGACGTCGCGATGGTTTTTTTGCTATGGCCATGTTTTTTTGCCCACGCAATCTTATTCACCAGTGACCCCACTTGGCCCGGTACATACTTGAGTAGCCACGATGCCGCGTGTATACGCACCGAATCTGCCACAGGCACCTCTCTGCCACTCATGTGCCGCACTAGCACGCCCCATAGCACTCCAGACATCACCACCGCGCCCACGAAGAACACCACTGACCACCAGCTTGTCCACGACATAGACAGTATCGTATCCTGCACACTATCCCAGTCTCGCGCTAGTGCCCTGGCGAATAGCACCACGACAAGCGCAATCGCTAGCCAGACGATACTATGGATAAGCGTTTTTTTCATCACGCTACCTTGTTGTAAGAGCGAAATGTTTCGACATCTTTTTTCATAGAGTATGGTATTTCGCCTTTTGGATCCGCATAACCAAACGCGATCAGCATAATCACTCGCTCGTCCGGACCCAGCCCCAACTTCTTTTGCATCTTCATCTCGAGCGGCTCGAAGTCCGGCCAGTTAATGATACAGCTAGAGATCCCTTGTGTTTCGAGTGCATATATAAACGACATCGCCGACAGCGACCCATCCACATAAATCGCATGGCGATCGCGCGGGCTGAAGTAACTATCGAGCTTACCGACCACTACCGCAACATTTGGCATCTGGTGCGAATACCCTCCGGCACCAAACGGAATATCAGCCACCTCTTTGACGAGCTGCGGGTCGTCAAATATACGGTACTCATAGGGCATGCGGTTACAGGCAGTTGGGGACTGAGCTGCCACCTCGAGTGCCTTGTCGATATCGCTACGCGGCACTTGTTTTTTCGTATACCATCGCACACTCCGGCGATGTCGAGCCAGCGTCGTCATATCGGCAAACGACACAGCGTGAGGCGCGCGATCATCTGCTATATACGGAGTACTTTTTCCGGTCGCCGCGAAGACGTCTTTTAAATCATCGAATCGCGCGCGCATGGCATCGACTCGATCATCGCCCACAGCAGACAGCTCGAAGTAGCGCAGCAACACACTCGTGGCCCACTCCAGCTCCGCACCGTCCATCGAGCTGGCATCTCGCCCGTATTGCGCCACCGCTCGTTCGTAGAAATCCATCGTCTCGCCTATGTAGTCACGCGCAAACACATCGCGGCGCAGCTGCATGATGATACCTTTTTCAAGCCGATGAATATTACGGCGCAGCTCCACACTTGTTCGCGTGTCGCGCGTGAGGTTGCGGTAATAATTGCGTCGACCACGAAGGACGGCGTATTGTTCGCGATTAAAGGTGAGGAGTCCTAAAGTCGAATAAATAGATGCGAACAGCCGATTAGACCCAGCGATCGCCAAGATAATATTCATGGTAGCGGTGGATAGTTTTCGTACAAATGGCAATGCAAGTAGATTTTTGACGAAGGTTTTTAGTTGCTTTAGCATATTAATTCTATTATATCACTTTGCACCCCTTGATCTTGAGGAGAAGTATCTGTAATTTCTTAGCACAAATTAGGTTGAATATTACTTGTTGTAAATATAACTTAAATACGGTATATTATTTGTTATACAAAGTATTGGAGGTGGGGTTTATGAGGAAACGAATAGGCATAGCAAATCTAATCATAGTAGCGGCTACTTCTGTTGTCCTGCAGCCCGTCTTATCTCTCTCGCCACTCCCCTCATCTTCAAAAGCACATGCAGTTGGACACTATCAAAACTCCGAGCTTGCTGATCACGCACAGCGATTCGTTAATCAATGGGGTGGTAACGCGTGTCATGGCACAGGCAAAAGTGCGAGCGGTCAGTGTAAAGGATTTGTGAATTGTATAGTGTACGCAGTGAGCGGCAGATCACAGTGGCCAGCTCCTGGCTACAACAGCGGTTTTCAAGCTGCAGGTGGGCAAGAGGTGGGTAGAAATAACACAATTCGCGGTGACATTATACAGGTCGGTGATGGTGGCGGAGGGACACTCCACACTGCAATCATATTGTGGAGGCATGCAGACGGTGCATTCGAAGTAGTCGATTCAAACTGGAGCTTCAACGAGAAGGTGCAACGACACAAATACGCGCCTCCTGCCAACGCAAGATTTTGGCGTATGGGTCAAACTGAAAAACCGATTATTGGACACTTAGATAGTGTGCGCAGAGCTCCAGGTGGCATTCTGGCGCAGGGATGGTCAATCGATCAAGACACTGCAAGCCCGACTGATGTACATCTATATAGCGGAAATGGTGAACTCAATTCTTCAAATCCCGGAGCATCGACTTACGCAAATCAATACCGTAGTGATATAGGGAGTGTCTACCCTACTTACGGCCCAAATCACGGCTATCGTGCAGTTGTGCGCGCCAAGCAAGCTGGTATAGAAAGAGTTTGCGCGTATGGCATCAACGTACCAGGTACGCCAGGCAGCTACGCACGACTCGGTTGTAAAGACATCCATGTCTCACCAGACCCTTATGGTTCAGTTGATGAGGTTAGAAGAGTTCCAGGAGGTGTCCAGGTCCGTGGCTGGACAATTGATCCTGATACTGCCTCATCTATAGAAATCCATGCCTACGGAGGAACAGGTGCACCTAGTGTGCCGACAAACCCTATGACTGCATCTACCGCCAACCTGGAGAGACCAGACCTGCCTGCTCATTACCCAGATTATGGAACAAAACATGGATTTGACGTCCTATTACCCCTACCGTCCTCTAGTCAAAAAGTTTGCGTATATGCGATAAACAACTCCCCTAATTCACACAATCCTCAGATTGGCTGCAAATCAGTTTAGCTCACTATGATCCATGGATGTTATAAATACCCTACAGCTTGAGTTTGTAGTGTGCATTAGTTTTATCTAAGCTTGAGTTGAGCGCCGGATCATGTTCAACATACTCTTTCCACTTGCTAACAAAACTATTCATTGACTCGTAAAATTCACTTTTATCGCGTATGGTTGATTTTTCCGGCAACCCAAGGCTTACAGATTCATGGTGTATTAGTTGTACATCTGGTATATAGATATTTTTGTAGCCTGCGACTATCAGCCTGAGGCACAGATCTACGTCGTTGTAGGTAACCCTAAAGCCTTCATCGAAACCTCCTATCTTTTCGAAGATATCTTTCCGAATAGCCATACAAGCCCCTGTAAGCGCACTGACATTGCGTCGTGAGTATAGCATTAAGTATTGTGAGCGAGTTAATGGCCCTGCAATACTCAACCCAGAGAGTAAGTTCGCTGCAACTCCACCCAGCCCAACGCCGACACCCGCATGCTGCACCGTCAGCATATCTGCATACATTAGCATTGGCCCCACCGCCCCAACTCCTGGTAGCCGTGCCTCCGCCGCCAATCGACCGAGCCAATTAGGAGTTATTACTTCGGTATCATTATTAAGCATCACAAGTATACTACCCTTTGCATATCGAGCACCCTCGTTGCAACTTTGGGAATAACTAAAAGGAGTTTCGTGCCAATTAACCACTCTTAGGTTGTTGTGGCGTTTTGTAAACCTCTTATAGAACCGCAAGACCCTTCTGCTAGTACTCCCTGTATCCACAATGATAATTTCGAAGTTCTTATATAGCGTTTTTTTATAAATCGATTTAATGCATTTGTTGAGAATTGTGTATTGATTTTTTGTGGGTATAATTATTGACACTAGCGCATCATCTTTTGTTGTCCGGATCGCATTCCATATCTCATTATTTTTCTCTAAAGTAATTATGTAATTAGCCCGCTTTGTGTGATTTTTGAGAACTTTTTTCTCACTCGCAACAATTTGCTTTATATATTTATCATCTCTATCTAGACGTAGCCGCCGGCTATACAAGATTTTTGGTACATGATGAATTGCTTTCGCTGCACGCGTTATGCGAAACGACAAATCCCACCAATAGGCGCTGCCACTTTCTGACCTCATCCCCCCTGCCTTTATATACAAGCTGCGGCTTATTACGAGTAGGCTCGTAATGTAATTAATACTCTCCAGAAGCTCCGGGTTCCAGTCCGGTTTAAAGAAAGGTGCCACATGATCATGCCTGTCGTCGGGAATTTGATCTTCGTCGGTATAGATAATATCTCGGTCATGGTCTTCGTTGAGTGCTCTAACCACTTCATACAGGGCATTAGGCCACAAAACATCCCCTTGCTCAAGAAAAGCAAGGCGGTCACATTTTATACCATCGACTAAGCTGTTGATTGCGTCAGCCTCATACTCCTTATTGCGCGCTGAAGACACCTTAATATTACGATACTTTTTCGTGTATTTAATTAGCGCACCTTCTATATCAACACATGAAGATGACAATAGTATGTTCAGCTCCCAGTTATCATACACTTGACCCAAAACTGAATCTATACTCTCAAGGATATTGTCAATTTTTCCATCCGTCACCGACATGACGATACTTATCTTGGGCTGATGCTTAAACCTCTTTTGTTCAATCTTTATCTTATGTAGACTCATAAAGTCAGGTAGTTTTTTTGCTACCCATTTTTTATAACTTGCATACATATCATTACTTAAAAACACTAACTTACAGCTCCCTGGAGGTGGTTTTATTGACTCTTCATTACAATACAAATATTCGAAAAACACTGAGGGTAAGTTTTTGTATGGTATACCCCCAGATCTATACATATGTCATTATATCATCCGCAGATACGACATTCCTGACACCTATTGCACATTCCCGTTAAAGAGCTGCTTTAATTATCTTAAATAGTCGTATAATAGAATATATGACTCCCCCCCGAACGCTTGATAAAATGGTTGATATTCTTTTGCCCTACTGGGGAGATCTCAATCTTGCAAAACAAACTATTAACTCTGTGTTTTCTCAAACCTCTGACAACTGGCACTTAACCATTCTCGATGATCACTACGACTCCAAGGAAGCTATCGCGTACTTCAAGTCACTTGATTCTTCTCGCGTAACCTACATACGTCACCCCGAAAACATCGGAATAACCAACAATTTCAACGCCTGTATCGAAGCAGCTACCGCAGAGTACTGTATGATACTTGGCTGTGACGATATACTACTGCCGAACTATGTAGAACAAGCACTGCAAAACGTTGGCACGGCTGATTTCTATCAGCCAAACGTAGAGATTATCGATAAAGATAGCCAAGTATGCCTGCCACTTGCAGACAAAGTAAAACGCCTGCTTGCACCAAAAAAATCTAGCTATTATGCAGGCGAAAAGCTAGCTACTTCGCTATGTCATGGCAACTGGCTGTATTTTCCTTCTATTTTATGGAAGACTGAAACTCTTAAAAAATACCGCTTTGATGCAAAATACAAGATTGTAGAAGACATGGTAGTAGAGCTACAGATGATCATCGACGGTGCAACGCTCTACGTCGACCGCGGAAACCCCACATTTCAGTACCGTCGCTTTGCAGAATCGCTTTCATCGAAAGAAAAAGGCAGAGGTGGTGTACGTTTTGGCGAAGAGGCCGCCGCCTACACCGAATTTGCTCAAAAGTTTAATGAAATAGGCTGGAAAAAAGCAGCACGTGCCGCAAAGCTTCGCATTACGTCTCGACTACACGCACTAACGAGCAAGTAAGCTGCATAGGCGCTTATGGTAAACTAGGTGCATGAGAAAACTATCCACACTGTTCGCTTTATCAATCTCTCTTGCCACTATTTTTCTTTTATTTTATCCCCAGCAAGCATCTGCAGCTACGAAAAACATTACTCCTCCCGTAGACATAGGTTCAACGTGGTACATATGCCAAGGTTACAATAGCGGTGGATCCCATTCGGGAGTAAGCCGCTTAAGTCTTGATTTAACTGGCGGTCCAAACTGTGACAGTTCAGCATCGGGCCGCTCTGTTCGTGCACCATTCGCAGGAACAGTGGCATGGTATGTAGAGCCCTCAGGAAGTATGTGTATCAATTCAAGCAACGGAAAAAGCGTCATGCTAACCCATATAGACAGTCTCGTTTCACGCGGCACGGTAGTTTCAACAGGCCAGCAGGTTGCGAGAGTTGCGGCCAGTGGCAATCGTCAAAATAATGGCGTAGCTCACCTTCACCTGCAGGCCTGGTCGTCGACCAACTGCAGTAACAATGAAAATATGGTTCCTTTTGACTCATCACACACTATGAGAATGTGTGGAGCACCAGACTTAATAGAGAATGGACCAAACTCGTATAAAAGTGGCGCATGGGGTGGGACTCGTTTTACAGCAAAAAGTTGTATTGATGTAGATAAGAAGCTAGATGGATATATCTACCGCTTCTGGAGTGATCAGAAGCAGCGACACTTTTATACCGCAGACTACACCGAAGCTCAGCAGATTGTGGACGTATGGCCAGATATATGGAAATATGAACCTAATGGAACATTTAAGATAGCTGCCATTAATAACAAGGATTGTAGCACAGGCTTATCACCCGTGTATCGTTTCTGGAGCGATCAAAAGCAGGGTCACTTCTATACAGCAAGTGAGCAAGAGAAGAATCAGGTAATTGATACATGGCCAAATGTATGGAAATATGAAAGGGTTGCTTTTTGTGTGGTTGATACTCCCACGCCAGAATATCCCAATCCCGTGTATCGTTTCTGGAGCGATCAAAAGCAGGGTCACTTCTATACAGCAAGTGAGCAAGAGAAGAATCAGGTAATTGATACATGGCCAAATGTATGGAAATATGAAAGGGTTGCTTTCTACGTGGGATTATAGATAGCTACCTGCAGTAAACTTTGGAAAACAAGTGCACGACACGCAACCTTCGAAACAAGAGAAAGAGAAATATTATAAATCTCACACTTAGAGTCTCTCCTTTAGGCGCTATCATTGTGTACTGCATCTCTGGCACTCGCAAGTTTAGTAAACTAAATAGCTGCTTGTATGCAACTATGAATTGCTGTGAGGAAGAGTTTCTCCCCGAATATAGCAAATTGAAGACGACTGTTCGCACTAAATAGTACTGAAAACTTGGCTCATTTTTCAATGGCTCTCCTATTTTAATGATTTGTTCTAATAAATTTTTTACAGTCTTTAGATTTGCTTCATCAAAACCTTTTTGTGTTGTGTTGGTTATAGAGTCTGTATTATATAGATAGTTATAACCTGCATATAAAATTGGTTTAAATACAGCGCCAGCGGCTATTTGCTTAACGCTAAAAAGGATATCTTCTCCGTATGTACTCTCGGTAAATTTAATAGCATGTTTCATCATATGCTCCCTTCTGTGAATTCTCATAGTTGAAACAACAAACATATATTTTGCGTACTCACAGAGAGAAGGTGTGGCTACCTTTAGCACATCTCCAGTTTGACTGACGCGTTTATACCCCCCAAACACTACGTCCGCTCCGCTTCTTTCGATTTCTATGTAGAATCTATTGCAAAAATCTCTCTCAAGCCAGTCGTCTGCATCTAAGAAGATTATGTATTTACCAGTAGCCATCTCTATAGCTCTGTTCTTTGTTTTAGCTGGTTTTATATTTTCGTGCGTATCGACACTCACTACACCCGGGTATTGCCTTTGATACTCCTGCATAACCGCTAGCGTGTTATCTTCCGAGCCGTCATTACATAGTATAATCTCTAGGTCGTCCATAGGAAATTGCTCTTGCTGAACAATTGAATCTACACAGCGCTGAATAAAAGGCTCTGCATTGTAGGCTCCTATTATTACGCTAATTCTCTTCTGCACGCAGACTCCTCCTAAGTATGAGCGTGTAGCTACACGATAAAATTATGGCTTGAATTATATTTACAAGTGCATACAAACTTACCCCCGCTAGCAGACCGTGGCTATATATGGTGATAGTAGAAAAACCAGTCAGCATTATATTTGTCACAATAAGCACAAAGAAAGGTAGTCTTATTTTGCGCATGATCACAAATACATTTAAATAAACTGCAACCAGTGCACTCGCAAGTCCGCCTGCGACTATAATCACTAGAGGTAGACGATACTGGTGAAAATCAACTCCAAATACAATCGCAAGAAGCTCTGGTCCATACAACCATGACACACATAGCACTGCTACACCTACTGCAAATGATACAAATAAAATCTTATTAACCGTTACAAAGAAAGTTCTGTATTTTTGAGTGATATAGGCTTGAGACAGCTTCAAAATATTCGGCTGCAGGATAAATGTCATCAGTAGGACGATGAGTGTGATAGGCATCGCAATTACGCCAAAATACCCCACTTCTTCTGGATTATATTTTTCTATAAAGTAGCGTGGAATGTTTAGCGAGAATAATGCCAGGAAAAACACTACAAAGACCCCAGAGCATTTCTTCATTATTGTAAAAGCTTCCCGTACATATACGCGTTTTGTAATAGCTGTGAGAATATCTCTGTCGTATTTTTTTGTATATCGTAAATCGTAAAAGAATAATACAAGCAGATTAATCAATACGACAGATAGAGAGGCGTACAGGATGCTGCCTGTAATCAAATCCACTATAGCAAAAATAAGGATTCCAGCGAGAGACTTTACTGCGAGTGAAATGCCCGATAGATACAACTTATCATGCAGCTGAAGTACTCCGTATAGCACATCTGCGTACGACTCTACTACCTTGAAAAGTGTAAGCACAATAATCAGTGCTGTCATTTCAAATGGATAGTTGTTTGCTACAGAGAATCCTACGGCAATTAACATCATCGCTATAGACAGTAAAAGGCGCACCATAACATAGCTTCGCTGCGAAAACTCACCTCGTGTATCAGACACTTGATATGTGCGCCCTCCCCACATCCCCAAAGCCCACAACAAGATCGATACAGCAAATGCAAACGAAAAGACACCAGATGCCTCTATCCCATTAAGCCTCGTTACAATCAACAGCAAGATGGGCGACGTAGCATTTTGTAGCATTACGCCGATCGTATTCCAAAGATAATCTTTTTTTATTGATTGTTCCATATTCACTAATTATAGCAGCAGTTCACCGTCGTACTCGCCTTAGGCTGTGCCAAAACAATTTAGCCTAGGTATAATAAGCTAAGCTTTTCAATATAACTTACTGTTTGGATCGTATAATACACCAAAGAGAGGCCCATCCCAACAAATACAATCACACCCGTTGCGATTCCTTCTGCTATGTTTACAGAGATAAAACGTCGTATATATATCAGAGCAGGAGCAAGGAGGAATAGCAGGGGCGTAAAATATCTTCCTTGAAGACCTAGCGCATACTGCTCACCTCCTTTAAGAAAGATTAATGCCCATGCCACGTACAGACCATACGTCATAACCATTACGACAATACTAAGTGATACCAACGTACTTATCGTCAGCCATCTTAAGGAGCCTTTTAGGAGATTTTCTTCTGCGTTATCTCTACGAAGTCCAATAAGTATAAATACACTCAGCAGCATAAAGATGAGACTAAATGGGAAATGATACT
>CALGUM010000068.1 GCA_937902295.1 uncultured Candidatus Saccharibacteria bacterium
GTACTAATATGGTAAAATTATAACCGCTTGCCACTACTACATGCGTTAAGCCCGTTGCAAGGAGTGCCTCTTCGAATTCTGGCGGGAGTGCACGTTTTTGCCCCAAAAGATACCCTACGCCAAGTGCCGCTTCTGGATCAGGCATGACACTTCTGATAGCGCGGCTAAATGCATTGCGAGCCTCAAGCATCGGGTCGAACTGTGCCATTTTGTGCAGCTCTATGACATTCGCTCGAAACATTGATGCAGCATACGTTCCAAACCCACTACTGAGTTTTCCGGTAGCAACTATTTTGTCGGAGCGTTCTACCACTACACCCGACTCAGGTGTTGTGGTCACCCAGTACACCCCTCCATATGAGGTGCCGTCAATTTTTACTTGACCAACTCGTAGTCGTATCTCGCTACCACTCCCTTGCTCGGGATCCTCTCGCACAATGCCCTCAAGCTGCACTACAGTCGCACCGTAGTTTTCAGCATGCACCCATGAAGTTAATTCTGCGACGCCGCGGCTATAGCCAATCATACTGCCGACTATTACAATAGCCACCACACACCAGCGTTGCCGCCGCCAAAAAAGTAACACCAGCCATGCAGCCCACACAACCCACCATAGCGCCGAGGCGAACCACACACTTGGCACCCCTAGCGCAAGAAGTGCTCCTATAAGTACCCCTGCTGCTAGACTCGATATCAAAAAGACTGGATGAATACGACGACGCCACCACGAGCTACGAACATATCGACGCGAGTATTTCATACCTTTTAGTGTACGACCGAAATCTTGGTTAATCCATAGAAAAAGACCCATCGTGAGGATGAGTCGTTTTCTATGGAGGAGCCACTGGGACTTGAACCCAGGACACCCTGCTTAAAAGGCAGGTGCTCTAACCAGCTGAGCTATGGCTCCAAATATTCATATTTCTGCGAAATATGCTCCGTACATGATAGCACTCAAGCAGTAATACGTCAATGCTTCTTGCTGGGTTTTGCATCTGTATTTGAACGTCCATGCACAATATCCACTACAGAGATTCCGAGGGCTAGCGTCAAAATATATTGCTGATATTCAATCAGCGTATCAAACACGACGCGGCCTTGCCCCATGAGCACCAATGAATGCTCAAGCGCACCGAGACTAAACACGGTCGCGAGCAACGCATAGAATAATGATCCCATCAGTCGCCCCCGCACTGTTCGGTAACTCGGTCCTCCCAGCAACAATACAAGCGAGGGTAGCAAAATAACACCCAGCGTAATGAGCGTGACAGAATCAACCACACCTACATCAAGCGGTACATGAGACGCCCATCCCGGAATACTCTCTTCCCACACCTTACTCAGTACATACCCTGCCGCTAGTGCTAGGCCCAGTACACCAAACCGGCGACGTGTGAAGTACGCGAGTGCAAACAATACTGCTGCGATACTACCGATTGCGAATACAACATTCATATTATTGCCTCCTAGCCTTCAAATTCCACTGTTCTACCAGGACTCACATTATATCGGCTGATGGAACCTTCGGACAATTGCAAGACGTAGCGAGATTTCCCCGAAGGACGGTACACAGTGTCTTGTGACGGCTGTGCACTCCTCGCTACAAATACTACTTTCTTTTCCGCGGTAATCCATACGATATCAATGGGAAATTGCAATCCCTCTGTCCTTACTGGCCACACATCATCGTGAGGATGCTTTACGAGTAGCGCTCGGTCTTCCGGCAACCTCGACACACCGCGCAGACCCGCCTCTCGACGCTGGTCAGTATCAGCTACGTCCGCATAAAAGGTCTTAGCTCCGATGTGCACCTGAGTTGATGCCCCCGTATGCGGCAAGAAAAAATACACCACAAATGCGACAAGCAGTCCGACAGCCCCAAATATGAGTATCCATACAAATACGTGCTCAAAACGGCTTCTAGATCCAGCTTCCATGCGCTTAGTATACCCGAGTTACACCGTAAGCGCTATGCGCCAACTTTGTCTTTTTTGGGGCGGCGCTTGGCATTGCGTTCGACGTAGTCTATTACTGCCCCAGCTACGTCGCGTTTGGTCACCTTTTCTATCCCGAATCCAGGACTCGCATTCACTTCGAGAATCAGTGGTCCGCGGTCGCTGCGCATCATGTCGACACCAGCTACATTCAAGCCCATAGCCTTGGCTGCTTTGATTGCCATTTTGCGCTCTTCCTCGGTTAGTTTTACCACTGTACCTTCACCACCTTTGTGGAGATTAGAGCGAAAATCATCATCAAGGCTTTGACGCTTCATACTGGCGACTACGCGGCCACCAACTACCATGGCACGGATGTCTGTGCCAGCAGATTCTTTGATAAACTCTTGAAGTAAGATGTTTGTTCCGTCCTCGTTACTCAGATAAAAAGCCTGTAGTACAGATTTAGCTGCTTTCTTGGTTTCGGCGAGCACTACCCCGTTACCATGTGTGCCTCGTGCCAACTTAATAATCACTGGTGTACCGCCAAGCTTTTCTAGTAGGTCGTCTATGTCAGCAGAATTACGAGACACCACCGTTTTTGGTATTCCTACTCCCGCTTTTGCGAGTAACTGCATGCTTCGCAGCTTATCCCTCGAACGCGCAATCGCGATCGAACTGGAGATACTGTACACTCCTTGCATTTCAAGCTGTCGCACGATAGCAGTGCCGTATCGTGTCATGTTACTTGCGATGCGCGGGATAATTGCATCAAACCCAGCCAAATCATCACCACGGTAACTCACAGTCGGATTACTCCGCTCAATTGAGGCGTAGCATTCTTTATATTTAATTACCTTCACCTCGTGACCGCGCGCTTTTGCTACCTCTTTGAGGCGTTTTGTCGAATAATTACCGGGTCCATTGGATAGGATTGCAATTTTCATACCTGCTCCTCAACTCTATATTTTCGTAGTTCTTGGGATCGACGGTCTTCTTCGGTGCGCAGCGGGTTACCTTTTGCTACGTCAACGATAAATTTACCCTTCAGCGTCGATCTACCCACTAACACTGGGTACACCTGTGTGCTTCTGTCAGCGAGAGTAAAAGTCGCTAAAATACGTCGTCCCTTTATTATAGTCGGTAGCTTTACCTTGTAGCGCACTTGCTGTTGCCCCATCGAACTTGCAACACCAACCCGTTCATAACGAGAAAATAGTACTTCATGTTTATAAATCTCATGGTCTGACGAAGCCAAACGCACACGTAGTCCCTCTGCTGTTTCTAAAATGTCAGTTGCCCAAATCGAGGACGTCTTAGCGCCAGTATCGATACGAGCGTACAGTGTGCTATTGCCAAGAGTAGGAAAACACACTTTCTCAGCACGACCTATTATCACCTTCTCTTTCACTGTACCAGCTCCACTTCAAGTAACGACTGTATCATTTGCGCATAGGAGGTAGATTTCTCAGCCGTAAACGTTCCTGAAGAAATCTGAGGAGCATTATTTATTTCTAGAAAATAGAAATCATTATTGCGAGCATCAAACATTACATCAACTCCCGCAACTTGTAGCTTTGCAACATGAGCGGCCTTAAGACTTAGATCTATAATTTTAGAGTCTACCTCACTAATAGACACCAATTCTGCATCCCCGCCTTGTGAGGTATTGTTTAGATGCGATGATCCATCTCCAGTGCGGCGAATTATCATCGATACGTGTTTATTCATAATTAATATACGCAAATCGCTGTCATTTGGAATAAACTCTTGTAAGACAAACTGCACGTCTGGATACTGACGAACTATTGCCCGAATCTCATCTGGAGTAGACACTACAAAATTAAGACGTCCTTTACTGCCGTTGCTATCTTTAAATACCGCTTTGTCGCCCAGTTCTGGGAGCCGTCGAACAAGTTCGTCGACCGGGCCATACATCGTCCATGGCCACTGCGTAATGCCATTACACCATAATAGAAACTCGTTACTGAGCTTACTGTCTAATAGCAATCTGTCTAAATACGTATCAGTGTAACGCACATCAAACCGTTCACAGTATCGGGCTATAGCCTGAGCTTCAACCCAACATTTGCCCGTGTGTCGCATAATCACAAGGTCAAAATCTCGAACATCAAATTTTTTTTCAGGATGATAAATACCGATCTTGTCTTTGGCTACTTCAAAAAAAAGCTCAGTAATCTCACAATTTTCTATTTGAATGTCCTCATTACCCAGAAGTTGGCGCATCTTATCTGCAAAAAGATCAGCTTTTTGAACTGATCCGGGGCTCTTCGCCCTTGCTATAAGCAGTACTTTTTTCATCTATACAACTATACCATTTTATACACTTATATTCAAGTGTCTGTGTGTTGCGTTGACTATCTTATCGGCAACCCAACTAGCGTCGGCATTACGAGCTAATGAATACATTTTGAGCGAAGGTGAAGTGTTGCATTCATTGAACCAATATCCCCCCTGTGCCGCTGGCGCAGTATGGTCCACAATAAACATATCGATGGCCGATAGTCCGGCACCCAATGTTGCAGCAAACGTCGTCGCAACTTGCATATAAGAATCGTCAACCTCATCTGCCAGCTCATAGGCTGATGCACCTTGAGAGACCATTGTAGTTGTCGAGAGCAGGCGCACCTCATCTTTATTAAGCACATGGTCGCTTCTAACACTTGCCCCCATTAGCTCGTCAGTCCATTGTGGATAGTCAGCACCCCTTGCGCCCGAAGAACGACGTAGCGTATTCTCACGCTCCACAAGTTGACTAATTGTGCTCGTGCCATCACCTTGCACCTGCGGCCTTTCTCTTCGAAGCACGGATACTATCTCACCTTCGAGAATCGTAAACCGATATTCTTCCCCTCGCACTTGCTCTTGAATAATAGCGGTTGGTGAGAACTTATAAGCATCTTCTAGTGCATCGGTAAGTGCCTCATTCGTATCCACCTCGAGCGTTACCCCACGGGACTTGTAACTATCAAGAGGCTTAATGATAACCTCGGAGTATTGACTCATAAATAATCTTATTTGATCTATATCGGTACCTCGATTCACATACATTGTATGTGGTATGTGAATCCCCAACCTATTAGCAAGTTCATAAGATAGTTGTTTGTTGTCTGCAATCTGATGAACGTAATGATTATTCATAGGGTATGCCATTTTGCTACCGCTCATCCAAACACGCCCAGAAGGAGACGTGATACGAATCATTAACTGATCTTTTACAGTCGTCTCCTCGATAATATGACCTAACGAGGATAAAGCAGCATAAAGACCACCGCGCTGACTCAACTCAAATATATCCATATTACCTATTTACCTTGACTTCCATTTAATCTCACCGATTCACTCTCCGTAGATAAAAGGAGAAGTTCATATCTCTATCGTAGGCAAAATTTATTTTAGTTGCCTTGCACAGGGTATTGGTGTATTTTTATTACGACTCGTATATTTTTATACTACCATTTATAGAGAAAAATGTCAGCCAAGACCACTTTGGCATTAACACATGTAGCAAATAATAAAACCTTTCAAATCTCGAAAGGCTATTGGTTGAAAAGTATTTAAGCCACACCCCTCATCCGTCGAAACGGAGAGGGGTATGGCCAAATGGTCAGTGGTGATTATCACCCGGCTGTTTCTGCACGATTTCATCGTACGGCGCATTGCAGAGTGACTCCGTGCAATTAGTCTCCGGAGTGAGCTCACGCCCGACGTCTGCGCGTCTTACTCCTGCATCGTGCACCAGCCACAAGCGTGCAAAGAACCCGGCATTCATAATGATAGCTGTGACTACTATAATCACAGGTACCAAAATGACAAGTGTCCGCATGCTTATGGCCTGTAGTCCGTGTAGAATAAAGACACACGCCACCAACGCGACAGCAATGAGATACATAATCATCGCATGTCCGCCGTCTTTGATGCGCTGATCAACATCCACAATTGACATTGCCTTTTCCTGACCATTTTCCTTCTCGCTACTCATGGTCCACCTCCATAATAGTCATAGACGAGATAAGATTATTATAAATTTTATTTTAAGTTATGTCAATATTAGACTCTTGTGCTTCAGACCGTCCTCCCTCATAACTGAGCGCACATACATGGGAACAATGCAAACTATTTTGTTTCGAAGAGGCCCTCTATCTTCTCTAAAATATCAAGAGACCCTTGCGATAAACTGCCTGACAAGTTTTCGTTTCCAAGTGTGGTTTTTGCCATTGAGCTAAGCCGTTGTACATTCTCGTGGAACCTCGTTGCAGTATCGTCATCCAGGTCGCCAGTATTCATATTATTACGCATAACATTATAGACATCTTTTAATGCTTCTGTGTCGTTAGTTGCGAAAAATTCCTGCTTAAACTTACCGCCCGCAATAGCAGTTCGTATCACGTCATTGTACTGTTCTGGGCTCGCAACACCGCCAGTAGTTACAGTATCGATACTTCGACCCCCCATAAATCCTGCTTTGCCGACCATCTTTGTAGCCACCCCTTGAACAATTGTAGTAAGATACGGCTCGTACTCTGCCTGTCCAGACTTGACAACAATTTCACGCATATCCTTGTAGTTACCTTTTTTCTCAAAGATACTTTCTATGGCTGCATCTATTGTATATTCATCGTCAGATTTGAAAGTGAAATTTAATCCATCTTTCGACACTGCAACATCTGATCGCATATTTGCCAGATCTTTCACCTGCTCACCCGAAAGTTTGAAGTGATCCATCATCTCTTTCATAGCTGCAGCACTTTTTCCAAAGTCAGCACGCATCTCTTGCACAGCACGCGCTGCTGCTTGTGCCTTACCTTTATCCCCAGTAATACCAGCTGCAGCTACCTGTAGCGCACTTGCATGCGTGCCCTTCACCATATCCTCGGAATATTCAAGTTTTTCCTGCTCTTTGGCGAATTGTGATGCAGTTGCTAGCGCATGGCTTTTATGTGACAGCTGGTTCATTCGCTGAGTAATACCTTCAAGCGGCGTCCCAGCTACACCATGGTGCTCTGCACCTTTCTTTGACTTAAGTTCTTCTAGAAGCGTGTCCGCTTCCGCCTTGTTCACATTAAACTGCATATCAGCAACATTCAATTTCATCGCAGCAATCTTAACCTTAGGGTCCGTACGCTTGAGTTCTTCATACGCTGCGTCATTAAGCTTGTCGACAGTAGCCAGGCGATCATTTTCATACTTTTGATCATTAGATAACTGTCTACCAATCTTACCGCTATTAAACCGACGGCTCGACATAGTTTCATACCGTTTCTTTAATGCTTCATCTCGGCGTTTACTCTCCGCCATTCGTCGCGCGAGACCACTACCAAATGCACCTTCTGCCACACGGCGATCTTTTGATAGACCGGCCTTGTTGCTACTCCAATTTTTCGCTCGATCGCCAAGACCCTTGGCTGGATTATTAACCATACCGGCGATGCGACCAAGTATGCTGCCGCTAAACTTAATCAAAAATGGGGTGATAATGAGCGGTGCTACTTGGATAAACATCGCGAACAAAAGTGTCAACACGCCAGTTGCATTTTGCGCTATGAGGTGAGCAGCAAGTTGCGAGCCGCCAAACAGCAGAGAGAACATGGGGTACATTAGTAGCATTGTCATGAAGAGTGAGCGCCATCGCTCAAAATATTTTTGCGTGCTAGGCAAAATGAATGCAGTGAATGCGAGCGGTGAAAGTACAATGAGTACGGTGATAAGTGCGTGGCGTGCAGCAAATACTACGAGCACTACGAGTATGGCAGTGACCGCACCAACAAGCATTGGCATCAACAGGAAAAGTGCTGCCGTTCCATACGTCCCCAATACAGCCAATCCTGCCAGTCCGGCGCCTATAGTACCGCCCGATAGTATGTATGTTGTGACACTTGACCAGCTCCACGTGTTCGGATCTGTCACGGTATCGTCATTAGAGACAAGCCGACCACGGATATCATTAAATATATCCTGAAGGTTAGCTCCTAGAATATTGGAGATGTCTACTGCGAGCGCACAGATGTAATACGAAGCATTTATTAAAATTGCTGCCACAATAATGCGAGGTAAGATAGTGCGAATGTCGTGTTGCTTGACCCCACGATCTGTTATATAGGAGTATATGATAATCAAAAAACCAATCACGAACCCAACGTTCGCAATTGCGAGTGCGAATGACCACGCCTGATATAAACCTGAGTTTGTATCTGAAATCAACGGTGCAACATGCAGTAGGCTTTTGAATACATTGAAGAGCTTATCCATCCCCTCTGCCATAAGATTCATGACAGGGCAAATAACATATCCAATACCACCGACCACACATGACGTAACCTCTGGCTCTCCATTTGCTTCGTACGTAGACTGGTCGAGTGACACCTCTTGCTGGCCACCGACCCTTGTGTACGTTTCGCCAGCTGTACCTTTGTCGACTACAGAAAATACTGCATGGCGAGCAGTTGTTGCGTTTTGCAACTCTACATCTGGTGCAAAGTATAAAATCTGGTGGACTGGCGGCAGCTCTGTGTCGTCGATATGAACAAAGTGTTCAGACCCTTCGGGGATGCCCGTATGATCAGAAAGCGCAGGTGACACAGGGCCACTACGCAAATAACTTCGCTCATCGTAGACGATCTTGCCTGATTCCCACGCTGCGTCAGCGGCATGGGTGGTCGTAGAAAAGATAGTTGTGGACAGCAAGACCGCTAGGATAACGACCAAAAAATGTAGGGCATATCGCAATAGCGACACACCCCCCGTGTGCGGTCTAGTAGAATTAACCCACATATCGTTTTTATACTATCACTTTTAAGCAGAATAGTCAAGCCCCTTACCTCTTATTACGAGGTGGGTCAACTATATGGTCATTATTATCATACTTAGAAAGGTATCTAAGAAAATATCGAGCGTTTTTTACTACTCTTCAGCTCTTTGAGAAGTTCTTTTTGCTTCTTGGAAAGTTTTGTAGGCGTGTCTACGACAATACTCACAATATGCGCGCCCCGCCCGCCATGCTGCAATGGTACGCCATGCTCATTAAGCTTAAAATCTGTACCGCTCTGTGTGCCCGCAGGAATCTTCATACGTACCACACCATCTACCGTTGTTACGTCGATTTCAGTGCCAAGTGCCGCGTCAACCATGTCAACATGCTCTTCACTTAGTATGAGGTCACCCTCTCGAGTAAACTGTTTGTGAGCCTTAACCCGCACGTGCACATAGAGGTCGCCTCGTGCGCCACCAGCAATGGCTTCGCCGCGTTCACGAAGACGAATTGTGACACCATCGTCGATACCTGCTGGAACTTTAATCTTAAGATCCTGCGTACGACGCTCAGTTCCTCGGCCACGACATACAGAACAAATCTTCTCTGGAATTTGGCCACGCCCTTCACACGTTTGACATACTACCGCTTGTTGGATTTGACCAAACATCGTATTCATAACTCGGGGAATCTGGCCCGAACCTTTACAGGTCGCACAGGTTTTCATACCATGGCCGGGCTCTGCACGCTCACCGTGACAATGCGAACATTCATCTTGCATATCAAGCGACAAGGTTTTCTCGACACCAAATATCGCTTCTTCGAAATCAAGCGTGATACGAGTCTCTACGTCGTTACCGCGCTGTGTGCGCTGACCACCGCCCGAGGCACCTCCGAAGAACTGTCCAAAAATATCACCCAGGCCTCCATCGCCAAAGTCAAAGTGCATTCCTTGGCCGCCAAAGCCTTCAAATGGGTTGCCCCCACCACTATACCCGCCACCCGACGCACCGCCAACACCCGCATGACCAAATTGGTCATAACGCTGACGTTTCTGTTGATCTTTGAGTACTTCGTACGCTTCGTTCACTTCCTTGAACTTTTCTTCGCTTCCCCCTTCTTTATCGGGGTGATGCTTAACAGCAGCCTTACGAAAGGCTTTTTTTATTTCATCGGCACTTGCTTCTTTGCCGACACCAAGTACTTCATAATAATCACGTTTGCTCATTACTACCAGTATACAAAAACTAGCACTCAAATGTAAAGAGTGCTAGTTTATTTTATGTCCGCAGTTTATTTTATGTCCGCAGTTTATTGAGTAATAGCGCTCAGGTTCGCTTGTCGCGCAATTGCCAGCACAATATCCTTCGCCGCTTGCTCATCGTAGATCATATTTTCTGCCTGCTGGACGAGTGCAAATTTGTACGAGGTCTTCCCGTCGACAACAAGGAGAGCGACTTGTTGCTCGCTCAAGCGATCTTGACCAAAAGGCACCAGGTAGTGTGCCTCACGTCCAATTCCCTCTACGAGCGTCTCTTCGGCACCAGCAAAAGGAGTTGCTCGCTCTATATCGTCCTCTGTCTTGTAAGTGCGAGTATCCACTTCAAACGTCACAGGACCCTGAGGTGTCTCAACCGAAAAAGTAGCTGTTTCCGCAAGCACCGAGCCAAGTCGCACTACCCCAGACTCTTTTGGCTCACTCACAGTCGCATCGTCGCCAAAACTATCTCGTACTTGAGTTGCGCTTACCACCTTTGCAGTACCAAGTTGACTGTCCTCGTCCACCGAAAAACTAAAGCCATCTGGATCGCGACCATAATACGCACCTGGGTTTTCTACCGCAGTTTTGTCGTTATTGATAATATATACGGCCACTGCAAGGCCTGCGAGTGCAATAACGACCACGCCGATTGCGACAGCTACTCGTGTATTTATATTGAATCGATTTTTCATAGATACGACTTCCTATCGTGCTTATGGTGTTAGTATATCCAAATTATCAATAGCTGTAAATCCTAAAAGCTTTTACGGATATGGCTAAAGCTAAAATCCCAATCCGCATCTGTCTTCTTTTTTGGATTAAATATATTTTGCGGATCATAAAGATGCTTTACTTCTTTCATATATCCAAGTATCGAAGTGCCGTACATCTCTTGAAGCCATGGGCCACGAACCATACCATCGTTATGTTCACCACTGATACTTCCGCCATAATGCAACACGAGCTCATTCACCTCTCTCATAGATGGCTCTAACTTAGCTCGTTCTTTCGGGTCTTCGATTTTCATCAGCGGAATCACGTGGAAATTGCCGTCACCCATGTGCCCAGCGATTGTAGCAAATAACTTATATTTTTTGATGATTTTCTGCAATTGCGGCAAAAACTCCGGCAAATGTTCGGGCGGTACGACAAAATCATCAATATAGGGTGCTGTATGCTTGTCTTTTACCTTGCTGCGCAAAATCTGGAAACTATAGCGACGCATGACCCAGAACTTTTCACTCTTACCCTCGGTTGGGGTCTCTTCGAAGCCGTTGATTTCGTAACGCACGCGATGTTTTTTGAGGCGCATATGGAGCTCTCGCACCTTTTGACGCACCTCGGCTTCACTATTACCATTAAACTCAACCATGAGAATCAGCTTTGGCACACCGCGTAGCAACTGCACACCTGTGGTGACCAAGCTAAAGAGCAGCTTAATAAATCGCACTGGACCCAGCATCTTCAGGAAGCTCGGCATAAAACGAATACTCAGCCAGAGTGTCTGGTCATCGAAGCTTTCAAATGTCGCTGGTCGACTTTTGAGCACTTCGGGAATAAGCTCACCGAGTTCATTGGTGTTTTTGAGAAACAGAATCAATAAACCACTGTGGCTACGTCGTGGCACAAGTCGGAACTTGATGTCCGTAACAATACCAAGAGTACCCTGGGCACCTACAAAGAGCTGGGTGAGATCAAATATCCCTGTCTCCCTGTTCCACACGCTCCATAAGTGATACCCCGTGGAGTCTTTTGAGACCTTGGGCTGTGCTGCCTGAATTTCATCGTAATGCGCATCGAGCAGCTCGAAGGTCCGACGGTATACCTCTCCTTCGAAATCTTCTTGCGCCATCTTGGCATTGAGCTCGTCGCGATTGAGTGGATGAACTGTATATTCGTTGCCATCACTCAAAACCACCTTTAGCTCCATAACATATTTATCCGTCTTACCGTACTCGAGCGACTTTTCACCACCGGAGTTGTTGTTGACCATACCGCCAACACTCGCAAGATCGCGACTCGCCGGATAACTTGGCAGCAAACTTCCCTGTTCGATAGTACGGGCATCAAAATCTTTGAAGAGTACACCTGGTTGCACATGAGCCGTTTCGCTCGTCACTTCATGAATCGCATTCATATATTTACTAATATCAAGCACGATCGATTGTCCGATCGCCGCACCTGACATATCAGTACCGCGTGAACGTGGTGTAATACTCAGCTCTGGATACGCAGCTTTGTGCGTGGCCACAAATTTGACAGTGTTTTTGATATCTTCAGCATCTTTCGGAAAGCCGACAACTTCTGGCTTAAGCTCGAATAGACTAGCGTCGTGGCTATAAAATTCACGCGTCTCGTCTGAGGTATCAAGCTCGCCTTTAAAAATCTTTGCAAGTTCTTCCTGTACATTCATACTACTACTGTAGCATAAGCACGTACACTAGCAACTACCTTGCAGTCAACACCCTCCCCGCATGGCTATAAATAAGTTCAGCATTTGTTAGCAAAATATAAGTCTATTGACATTTTATATTAATTATGCTAATATTGTAGTACCTTGTAGATGCAAGGTGGCTGACACT
>CALGUM010000069.1 GCA_937902295.1 uncultured Candidatus Saccharibacteria bacterium
GGGCACCGTTGCACCGCTGTGGATGGTCTGATCGTTGATGTGCACCAGGCCGGTCTGCAATTGGTTGCCGATGCCCATGGCGCGGCGGACGGATTTCGAGAGGATGCCCGCCGACAGGCCGTATTCGGTCTGGTTGGCCATGGCAATTGCTTCTTCGTCCGTATCTGCGATAAACCCGGGTGAATGCATGCCAATTGGCTGCGCCTGATTACCAAACTGCTGTGCTGCCCGGTGATACAATTCTACATATGGTGCAAAACGCTCCGCAGACCCGCCAATAATCGCAAGCATGAGTGGCATATTATAGGCCGCTGCACGCACGACGGAATTTGGCGATCCACCGACACCTATCATGGTGTCAAGCCTGCCAGATTCAGTTTTTGGAAACACATTGGCATCTTCGAGGTGTTGCGTAAGCTCCCCCTGCCAGTTGATCGGCTTTTCGGTGAGAAGTTTTGAAAATAGTTCGAGCTTCTCTTCAAACAGCTTGTCATAGTCACGAAGATCATACCCAAAAAGAGGAAAAGATTCCGTAAAAGACCCGCGCCCTAGAATTACTTGTGCGCGCCCATTCGACACTGCATCAAGCGTAGCAAATCGCTGAAACACTCGCACTGGATCATCACTTGATAGTACAGTGACGCCAGACGCAAGTGTGATATTTTTTGTCACGCTGGCTATGCTTGCAAGCACCATTTCCGGAGAAGAGATTGCATACTCCTGGCGGTGATGTTCACCAAGCGCAATCACATCCACGCCTAACGTATCGGCAAGCACTGCTTCGCGTACTACTTGTCGAATCGCCTCGGCATGATTCATCAACGTACCGTGTGTGTCGACAGCCAAATCTCCGAATGAATCGATACCAAATGTATACTCTTTTTGTGTAGTTCTTTTCGTCATCATCCTCCCAATACTGTACTAGCTTGCAACTTCATTTTCAAAGTATGTTCGCTCATGACGGCCGTGTAGTTCATCACTTAGAGCAATCCTAGCAGCAACAACCCTTTGGTATTCCGTTTCGGCATTGTTTAATTGTTCGTGAGCAACTGCGTATGTTTCGCCTGCTAACTCCTCGCCCAATGCGATTCGCGCCATTACCGCACGACTGTGTGTGACTCTAGCCTCATGACGTCGCTCGGATGCAATGGCCAACTCTTCTCGCACCTGCGTCCACTCAAGTTTCATATAATCTGGAATATACTCGTCTTGATTTCTCATGATACCCCCACACCCCTCATGTACCGTTGTTATGTTTCGCGCTGTAGTTTCTTGGTGAGGCGTGCGGGCGGTTTTTCTTTCATTCTCTGCTCGCGTGCATGGGAGAAATGGTTTTCAACTAATACCCTGATACACCCAGCAATCGGTATAGAAATAATACCTCCGACAAGACCGAATAAATACGTACCAATCGCTACCGATATCAAGACAATAAGCGGAGAAAGATCGAGAGTTTTCGCTTGAATAAATGTCGTGATGAGATTATTTTCTATCTGCTGGTACACAATGAAGTATACCAAGAAGACGATACTCGCCGTCACATCATTAAACGCGAGTAATATCGTAACAAGCACACCAGATACAGTAGCGCCAAACATCGGCACCAAACTACCGATAAATACTATGGCTGCCACTGGAATTGCTAGGTTGGCCGGGAGATTAAATATAAAGCTCATCCCAAACACTACAAGCGCACCACACACCGAGGCGATGAGTGCGACAAGCAGTTGCCCGTTCACATAGCTCGACACCACATGGTACATACTAGTAGCCAGTCGACGGTGGCGTTTCATGCGATCTTTGTCATTGTACACACCCCAAAAACGCTTCACCCACCCAGGACCTTCGAGCAACATAAAGAATGTCATGATAAGGGAAATCAAGAGCGCCGCCATAAACGCAAATAGCGAACCTGCACCAGATATTAACGTCTGACCCACACTACTTGCCCACGAGGTGGCGTTTTCTTCTATAGATTCCAATGCCTGCTCGTATTGAGTCCGGATGCCATACTGATCGATCAGCTCGTCAACACCACCAAAACGATCCGTCAGATTATTCGCTAGTGTCGGTATTGTCTGCGCAAATTTAGCGGTTTGCTCGACGATAGGCGGGACAACCAGAAACACAAACCCGCCCAGTATTGCCACTACAGCAAGGTACGCAATGATAGTGCCGCCAAGTCGGCTGTTGCTCGGAAAAAAACTCGCCAATTTGTTAACTGGTGGACTCAGTGCAATCGCAAGGAAAAATGACATAAATATAATGATAAATGCAGTTGATGCATTATATATCAACCACCCAGCTAAACCGAACCCGATTATTACGAGCAAAAACCTTACAAACGTCTGCGTTTCTACTTCTATTCGCGTCTTCATTGTTGTAACCTCTTTATTAGTCTCCATATTATATCAGGGTGTGTACGAAAGTACGCACTAATCATCACTCAATCTGCGCATTATCAAGCTCAAACCGTCGTGCCGCACCGGCACCAATTACTGCTAGCCGTGCAATCTGCCTACTGCCGCCGTGTTCTGTAATCGTTTCTGCCACGACACGGGCAGTACGCGGGGTCGCCATTACTAATACTTCTGCGGCTTCTGATGTATAGTCATCAAAATGTCGTGCTGAAATTTGCTGCTCTAGCCCCAATGCGTTCATCAAAAGTGGGGGCGTCTCATCTGTATGTGGTGGATGTGTCACGAGACTCGAAATTGTTTCATATAACGTAACGCCTTGGTTAAACGCAACAATAGTAGAGGTATTGTCGAAGATACGAGTTGCAGCAGCAGCAAGCGCTTTGTGTCCAAGCTGATAGATCATTGCTGCGGACTCGGCTGCCCTGTGGCCTTGACGAATCATCTCCTTGCTCGCCAGCAATACACTCAATACTTCGGCATTTTGGTCGCTTAAGTCTTCTCGTGGAAAGTTTGACTGATGCTCAATTGGCGCGCTTAGTATCATAATGATCCTTATATTATACCCGCCGCACAATATATGCAAACCTTGAATTAGTAATACACTACATCCGACTACTATTGAAATCTAATGAGATGCTTCGGCTACTTTCCTACACCTCTTTTTTGTGACTACGACGCTTCTTGAGCACGCCGTCGCTCATATTGTACACAGCGTCACAATAGCGCAGCAGGCGCTCGTCATGCGTCACCATAATGGTGGCTTTGTTGCGCTCACGTGTCTCACGAGCAAGCAACTCCACTACTTCAAACGCACGTTTCGAATCAAGGCTTGCAGTTGGCTCGTCTGCAAGAATTAAACTTGAGCTACCATAGAGTACTTTTGCGATAGCAACACGTTGCCGCTCTCCACCGGAAAGCTCCCCAGGGTATTTACTGCGTAACTTGGTAAGACCCAGGTTCTTAAACATCTCTTCTATCAGCTCAGACTGTCGTTTTCTACCCATCACACGATCGATAAGCACAAGCTGTTTTTCGACCGTCAAATACGGCACTAAATTCGATGCTTGTAGTATAAATCCCACCTCGGCGAGACGAACCTTTGACAACGCCTTGGTGGATAACTGTGTAATGTCATTGTCATGAATCACAATTTCGCCCTGTGATGGATTTTGTAGGCCCCCGGCAATCGTCAAAAAGGTACTTTTGCCCGACCCGGATGGCCCGACTATCGCCACAAACTCACCTTCTTTAATAGAAAAGTTTGTTTTGTGGAGCGCTGTGATCTTTTTGCCTCCTTCGATAAAATCTCGAGTGACGTCACGTAGCTGCAGTATAGTCTGAGGTTTTGCCATTACTCTATTGCCTCCACGGGGTCAATTTTTGTCACAGATCGAACCGAAACAAGACCACCAATCGCTGCACAGAGTAAGAATACTCCTGCGATTCCCGCGTAAAATAGCGGATTGAAAGCAAACGGCACTTTATCACCGAGTAACAGTCCCGTGGTGAGTGCGAGCGCAAAGCCAAGAGCCAACCCTGCAATCGAAAGTATCACCACCTGCGCCATTACAGAGCGAGCGATATAGCTACTCGGAATACCTTCGGCCTTGAGTACGCCAAAAATACTTTTCTTTTGCATCGTCAGAATAAAGATAAATATTGCGAGGACAAATGATGCAATCGCGATCAAAAAGCCAATCATCACACTAAACGTCAGTACCTGTGCTTGATACCCAGGAAGAGCGAATACGAAGTCGTCGATAGAAAGTTGAGTGAGTGATTCACTGTCACTTGCGTAGTCTTTGTCTGCTTTTGCAACAATTGCGCTTACTGTTGTCGCGTCGCGCATACCCATCATACCCGAGACCTCACCTGTTGCGGTACGCCACGTGTCAAGCTGCATATACACTACGGGGGCAGTCTGAAATGTCGATCGATCGACGACACCGACTACTGTATAGTCAGTCTCCGAACCCTGGAGGTTCACAGTATCTCCTTGTTCAATACCCGCACCTATCAGCTCGCTACTCACAATCACTTCATTGGCCGCGTCTATCGCACGACCACTCTCAAGCTCTGGGATCAGGAAGCTCTCCGATTCGACCCCAAACAGCGACACATCTTCCGACTCTTCTTGATCGATAGTAGCTGTACTTACACCTAGTAGCGCAGTTGTATCATCCACGAGATCTTTGTAGTCTGTCTCAAAAATCAGTGAACGCGCAATATTATTATTTGCGTTTTCATTCAAAATAATACTACTGGCTTGCCAGCTATCGAGGGCGCGCGTATAACTACTGGCCAAACCATAGGCAAGTGCAGTCAGAAAGAACGCCAAATAGCTCACGAGGACAATTACCGCAGTAATTAATATGAACCGTGATTTCTCTTTTAAAATCTCATTAAGTGCTAAAAACATCTACTCGTATTGTAACACCGCTCGCACACCGCGACAAACCACTACTGCCCTACGCAAACAAGGTACATTAGCGCAGTTCGCCTCCAGTT
>CALGUM010000070.1 GCA_937902295.1 uncultured Candidatus Saccharibacteria bacterium
TAACTCAATACAAATCGACCTTTTCCACTTGGACTTGGATCCTCTAACTCTAACAGTGGAGTCAAAGTGTGAGCAATCGCAATGTGAGATTGCTAACCAATTGCACACAATCACAACGGCGATTTTGTGTGATGAGAGAAGGGTGTTTATGGATTGTCAAATTTGATGTATTAATACTGTTACAGCCGACGTTGTGCATAAAATCTCCTTCGTACAACAATTGCCTGTCGCGAAATAAAGGTTGTGCTTACCATATATGGTGCGGCAAACCACGAGAAGTGCGTGGCTTTCTACTACTAGTACTATTATAGTAGTACATGTATTAATATTATTAATACGAGACAATACCTCTCTATGAGGATTAAGACTTAAGGCAATTTTTTGAATTTTACAATGCATCCGCATCTATTACGTGTTATTTTAGAGTTTATAGCTGGTCATCAGCATATTTGCGATCTATTCCCCCGAATGACTACGAGAGTACTGGTCGTCTAAGCCCCTAGCACTGTTGGCGATAGCTTAGTGACAGAATCACGACTTTAAAGAAGCATCTTATGATGTCAATTCCTCGAAAAACTTGTAAAGTTATTTTATATTCCTCGAAAGAACTTTTTAAACTGACTAAAAATGCATTCAACATATTTTAGCTTATTTGTGAACCTATATTTAAAATTCGGTGCGCAAATCATCGAAGCATTCGTTTCGAGTTGCTCTTGTGGCTCAGTTGGTAGTAGCGTGCGGCTGTTAACCGCAAGGTCGCTGGTTCGAGCCCAGCCAGGAGCGTTCTTTTTTTATACCCGGCGACTCCGAACGCTTCCGGACCCTCTCGTCCGGTGTGTCTTTTTTTTTTGCGCTGACTCGCACAACTACTCGCTCAAGCCCTCGCGCAGGCCGAGTTTAAAGCGTGCGTGGTGGTGCGCGAGCGGTGGAACCAGAGCTCGAAGGCGCGCAGCCGCTCCAGTCATTCGAGGTCGGAGCGCGTGCGGCCCAACTCGTCCGCCGTTGCGCCGCCACGCCGTTGTCTGCGAGCGCCGCGTCACTGTTGCAGTTGCTGTCGCTGTCACTGTCGCCAGTCAGCCAGCTGTCGTCGACGTCGTCGGCGTCGGCGTTATCGTTGCGCTTACTCCTCATTCCGCATCATAGGTGGCGCACTTGGTCAGCCTGGACATCGATTATTAAGACTTATTAATATTACATGTACTACTGGGGGCAAAAATATCCGTAGCTGTGGCTGAAATATCCGTATTCGACCCAAAAAAATATGTGGCTATAGTGTTTTTTTGGCGATTTTACTAAGTACTACTACTGCGGGCAAAAATATCCGTAGCTGTGGCTAAAATATCCGTAGTTGA
>CALGUM010000071.1 GCA_937902295.1 uncultured Candidatus Saccharibacteria bacterium
CTCGGGCCAGTGCAATAAATAAAATTTGCATAACCGCCGCTACTTCCTCCAGGCTGGTTATACGCAGACGAAGATACTTTAAATGTTAAACCTGCAGGTGCGCCGCTTACGTGCCCTGCTGAACTGCCACCTTCGGACTGCAATGTATAGCCGCCTTGAGGATAGGTGCCGATGTTTGCATGGATCACCCCCTATCTGTCTGGCAATATTCGATAGATCAGTTTTTACAGCACTGTTATTAGTATTGTTAGTAATGCCGTTGTAGGTGGCTATCGCAATGGTTGCTAAAATTGCAATCACAACTATTACAATGAGTAATTCAACAATAGTGAAGCCATTATAGGGTGACGAGGTACGTGTATGGTTGCATTGAAGACGCATATGCTTCATAGGTTACTCACCCAGAACGTAAAGTCAATATCGGCAGATTATCCCATGTGCGATATATTAAGTATCATCCACTTACCTTCGAGTATCTCGCCGAGTGAATAACTTCCAAAGTGCGTGCGATGAAGCGTCACGACCGTATAGCCAAGCGCTTCGAACGTACGGCGGATTTGCCGATTTCTTCCTTCGCTCATAAGTACGGTCCATTCTATGCGATTCGTATCACTGATCCGCTCAAGAGTGAGTTTGCTTGGTCCGTCTTCGAGTTGAATGCCGAAATCATTGATCATCTGCTGATGCAGTGGTTCAAGGTCGCGATCGAGTGAGATAGTATAGCGTTTTTGCTTGTAAAAGCGCGGGTGGGTCATTTTGAGTGTAAAATCGCCATTATCTGTCAGTAGGAGTAGCCCTGAGCTGTTGGCGTCGAGTCGGCCCACAGATTTGAGGTGTTGAAGTGAGGCCGGAAGAAGGCTATAAATTGTCGGCATGTCACCCTGTTGTTTCCGAGAGCAAACATACCCTACGGGTTTGTGGAGTGCAATGTACGTGTAGCTTGAGCGTACTGTCACAGGAGTTCCGTCTAAGAACACGACGTCATCTGGCGCGACTCGTGCGCCAAGTGACGCAACGCCAGACGGAAGTGTCACGCGACCTTGTGTGATGAGTTTATCGGCTTGGCGGCGTGATATGCCCTGATGAAATGCGAGATATTTATTGAGTCGGTCGATATGTGAGTGTGGTGAAGCAGTGTCCGTCATGATATGTAGTATAGAGGGCGAACCGCAATTATGCTACTGGAGGCTGATTGGAAGAAGGTGTGTCTGCCTCTGATTGTGTTGGCTGCTGAGGTTGAGCTTGCTCAGGTGTTGGTGTGTTGTCTGGTGTAGTTTGCTCTGGAGATACCTGAGGCGCATCTTGCGCGGTAACACCTGATAGTTCTGCTGCAATTCGACTCGCAAAATCATCAGTAGACTGGTCCGGAGCGCTTACTGGCTGGATGACGCGTTCGCCAAGAGTAGCAGGTCGAGGAGACGAAAATGGTGCTGTTGGCTGAGGTAACGGCTGTTGTGGAGCAGGAGTATCAGGTTGCTGCGGTTGCGGGGCGACCGAAGGCGCTGCTGGTTGCGGTTGTTGAGCGGGCTGCTGAAGTGCAGGCGCTGGAGTTTGTGGAGCAGGAGTATCAGGTTGCTGCGGTTGCGGGGCGACCGAAGGCGCTGCTGGTTGCGGTTGTTGAGCGGGCTGCTGAGGTGCAGGCGCTGGATTCACGAATGAGTTTTGAGTAACTGGTGCATCACCAAGAACTTCGTGTACTGTGCGGACAACATCTTCTATGCCTACTTGAGATTTCACAAGGTATCTGTCGGCGCCGAGTTGCTCGCCTCGCTGGCGTTGATCTTCGCTCGACAGAGCGGTCATCATGATTACTTTGATGTCACGAGTTTCGGTGGTTGATCGCAAGATGTCGAGCATATCAAACCCACTGATTTTCGGCATCATGACATCACTGACGATTAATTGTGGTCGCTCTTTGATCGCCATGGCAAGTGCTTCTTCGCCGTCACCTGCTGATACTATGTCATACCCCTCTGCTAAGAGGCGTACACCATAAATTTCACGGAGGCTTTTGTCATCTTCTACTAATAAAATCTTCGTCATGTTGTCCTTATTGTACCTATGCTTTTATAAAAATACCATACTTGTTATGTATATTACCTATTATTTATCGTTTTTGTCTAGGAATTGTATAGTGCTCGCGGTCACGTTCGAGTACTGACAGTGGGATATTGACTCGTGCGGGTGCACGGTTCGCTATCGGTGGTTGAGCAGCTGTGGGTGCGACCGGTTGGGGTTGTGCAGCAGCTTGTTGAGGAAGTGGTGCGACCGGTTGGGGTGCGTGCGCTTCAGTCTGCGGAGGAGTTTGTGTATACGCGACGGCACCAAATCGAGGCGTCGCATCGTCCGTTGGCTGTGGGTTTGTTGGAGCTGCTTGAGGACGGGACGGCTCTACTGGCGCCTCTGGTGCTGGTGGTGGTGTCGGAATTTGCGTAGCACTCACTACGGTACCGAGCGGCTGTAGCTCAGGTGGTGTGGCGGGCGGTACCGGCGCCTCTTGCGCTGTAGCCATTGCTGGGGTTTGCAGGACAGGGGTGGAACTAAATGCCTGGGTCTGGACGCCATTGTGTTCACGATCGATGAGCGCATTCGCTTCGTTGCGATCTATGCGAGGTATCTCAACAAAAAACGTACTCCCCTTTCGATATTCGCTTTCAACCCAAATTCTTCCATCCATGGATTCAATGAGTTTTCGACACAGATATAAGCCGAGTCCTGTGCCACCAATTTCGCGAGTCTCACTGTTATCAACACGATAGAACTTTTGAAAAAGATGAGGGATGTCTTCTGCTGGTATGCCGAGGCCGCTGTCTTTGACCGAAATGCGTACATATTCATTGGTGGGGGCAGTGACATCAACAGTCACCGAGCCCTTTGGGGTATATTTGATCGCGTTTTCTACCAGATTGTCAATTACCTCTCGCAAGTGGTCGTTGTCGATATTGGCGTAGAGGACAGGTGAAATGACAGTAGTTCCGACGTCAGCTTTTGTGCCGTCTGGTTGATATGTGATATCAAGCCCCTTTTCCGATGCTTTCATGCGGAGTCCATCAACAATGGTGCGCGTGAACTCAACAACTTCAATCACTTTTGGATCTTCTTTGAGGCGCCCATCGTCGGCACGCGTGACGTCGAGTAAGTCTTGAAAGAGTCTTCCGAGGTGCTGAGCCGACGCATGCGCTTTTGTGATGAAGTCACGCGCCTTGTCGTCGATAGTAGCGGTATTTGGATTGAGCGCGAGACCCAAATAGCCTTCGATAGAAGCGACTGGCGTACGCATCTCATGACTGGCGGTCGAAATAAATTCTGTTTGCGCACGTTCGTCGTCAAGCTCCTTGGTGATATCACGGAATACGGCAATTGCGCCATCTCGGGTATTGCCCAAGGGGCTCACGACAAATGCGCTAAATATCTTTTTACCTGACTTTGTAATAATGCAAAGGTCTTTTGAGCGAACTTGCTGGCCAATATTAAGCACTCGAGTGATAGGATTGGTCGCTTCGTTGACTGGTTCCCCTGCGCCCGTTTGGAGTTTAAGGATCGAATCGTAGTGTAAGGTAAGCGCGTCATCGGAAGACCAGCCGGTCATTTGCTGTGCGGCAGGATTGATGACGAGCATCTTTCCGCTTTGGTCTACTACAATCACACCGTCACCGATGGCTTCGATGATAGCACCAGATTTTGAAGATTCGTGTTCGAGCGATTTATTGAGAGTAGATACATCTCGGTCGCGTGCTTCTTCCAGCGACTCTCTACCGTTCCACAGTATGTAGCTTATAAACATTGGGAGCTCGCCTGCAATTGCCGCTACAATAATATCTTCTCTTGCGATGCCACTGGTCGTAAATATATATACCAAGTAGGCATTGACGAGCACCAAGACGGCACCGATTCCATAAAGTCCATAAAGCCCCGCAAATACACTTACTGCCATCCAGAGTGCAATAAACGGTGAATGCACGCCGTCACTCTGAATAATAAGTGTGCCGGTCGTAAGTACTAAGAGGCCATATAACGCTGCAGATAGATGGAATGTGTATTTTTTTGGCGTTTTGATGTGTAGTACAACCGCCAATATGGTCGTAAGAGCAGCAAGCCCCGCGACGGTCGGCGTAATAAAGAGCGTGTCTGCAAGCTGGGCGTTGCTACTAAGGTGATTTACCCATGCGTATAAGAGCAAAATGATAGCACCAACAACAATGGTCGCTTCGCATATGCGCCGATGCCAAAAGTGAGAGATGTGTAGCGACTGTATGGTGCCCCCTAATTTTGTGATACTACTTGTGCTTGATTATGACGTAACCAGGGGTAAAAATCAACTAAAAAAGCCCCTGTTGTGTCAGGGGCTTCGGCTAAGTGTGTCAACTTACAACTTTTACTTAGCTGCGAGTGCGGATAGAGTCGCGGTAACTGCTGTCCGGATGTCTTCGGAGAGTTCATCTGCTTGCACTGCTCCGTCGCTCACCAGTGTTTCACTTAGTTGGATGGCTGCAGTGTCGGCCGCTAGGTCGGTTCTAAGGTGTGTGAGTATGTCACGTAAGTGTAGTCCGGCGTTTTTGCCACCCTCGATGTAGCCGTAGCTGATAATTGCAGTTGGCTTGTCGGCCCACTCTGCAAACAGTGTATCAATTGCTGACTTGAGGTCTGAGGGAACGCTCCGATTATATTCTGGCGTGAGTACGAGCAAGCGCTCTGAGTCGGTGATAACTTTACCCCACGCGCGAGCCTCAGGTGTGTCGATTGGTGCATACATTGGTGATACTTCTGCATCAAACTTCGGCAGATCCAGTTCTTTTAAGTCGATGAATTCGATGGTTTCGAAACCAGCATGTGTAGCCTGCTCTGCTGCCCAGTCGGCGATGGCTTTGCCCACACGATTGGTTCGCGTGCTTCCAATGATGATTGATAGTGATTTGGTCATAATTCCTCCTTGTGGTAGTATTAAACTATAAATACTATAGTACTTCGTATTGTATAGTACTATAAAAACTAAAGCAAGTAGGTACGTATGTCAAAGATGTGTGCACTGTATACCGGCAATCCTCAGTTTAAAGAGACACTGCGAACTATTGGTGATTTTTGGACGCTGCGAATTGTCGCAGTGCTAGAGTCTTCTGATTTACGGTTCTGCGCAATAGAGCGGGCGCTCGGTGATAGTAATCCAGCGACGCTCACTGCACGCCTCAAAAAGCTAGAACACTACGGCATCGTCGCACGTCATCATGGAGATGCGGGCGATAGCGTCTATACGTTGACAGAAAAAGGAAAAAAACTTCTCCCAGTAGTGAATGCGCTATACGACGTATCTGATGAGCTGACTGACTAGTCGATAGCCGATAGATCCTCTGGAATACGTAGACGTGGTTTTGCACCAGCACGCCATGTATCGATTGCATGCCCCATTGGCAAGATATCGTGATGCCCTACGATATCTGCCATATCGCGCATAAACGCACCAGGTATACCGGTCAAGCGAATTGCACCACGTTCATATATCGCCCAGTTGCTACCAATCGGCACTACTACACCGAGGTTTCTAGTTTTGTACTTGTGCGGCTTAAGGCCAGCGTGTGTGCGCTTTATGTTGCGTGCAACAAACAGGCCGTCATGGATAGCTGTTTGCGCCAGACCAGAAAGTGCCGTGTCCGCATTGTCACCGATTACATAGATATTGGGCCGTGCGAGGAGATACTCGTTGACGATTACTTTTCCGCGGGGGTTGAGTTGGAAATGAGCGGAATTTTTTTTGAAAAATGGTGCATTAGCTACACCCGAAGTCCAGATGACTGTCTGGGTTTTGATTGGTTTTCCATTGATCACTAGACCTGCAGTAGTAGCGCTCTGGACCATTTTGTTAGTTTCAATTCTCACGCCCAGATCTTTGAGTCGCTTGACGGCAGCTCTACTGGCAGCCTCGCTCATGCGCGGCAAAATGCGTGGAGCAGCTTCGACAAGAGTGATTTGAATTTTCTGCTCGCGTAGTCCGAAAAATTCACGCAGTCGTTCCAGGTACGCACCGAGTGCACCGGCAAGTTCTACGCCTGTTGGCCCACCGCCAATTACGACGTACCGCTTATCGATAACACCCTTGTCCCCCATTTGACTGAAAAGGTGTTTTTGGAGTTGACGAATTTCTTCTTCTGATTTGATGCCAAATGTATAGTGGTCTAACCCCTCAATGCCAAAGTACGTAGTAACACTACCCAGGGCAAGAATCAGTTTTGTGTAGTGATACGCATCTTTTTTGCCATGAAGTGTTTTTTTGTTTGGATCTATGGTTGCGATCGTGTCATAGATAAGCTCGACGTTCGTATAATCGCGAAATATAAACTCTAGAGATACCCACGACTCTTTGTGGTGGTGACCGGTGGCCGTGCTGTACAGGGCAGGATAATATACGAAGTTTGTATTTGCACTGATAAGTTTTACTTTAATCTCATCGTCTTTTGCAAGCTCGAGTGCTGCCTTGACACCACCAAACCCGCCACCCACTATCGTTACATTCATTTATGTGCCTTTTTTATGTTGGTATAACCTGTTTGGCTATATTGTAGCATTAAGCACAAGCGCGGTGCAAGGCAAAGAAAATACCGCTCCAGTCACCGAGCTGTCCACATGAGCGGTAGTTTCTTGGTGCTGAAGCGGTGCACTCCTTTTTGTCAGGTTTCAGGATCCGAATTCGATGATATTTGAGAGGTCGTGTCACTAGCCGTTTGTTGCTGCTTTGCTTCGTCTCTCTCCTTCTGCACCATCCGTTTGGCTCTGGAGAGCGCCACACCGTCCCTGTCGCGGATTTCCTTGGCTCGTCGCATAAAGCTGCTACTGTTGCTCATCTTAGACACCTCTTCCTGAAGTGAGAAAGGATAAAAGCTCTGAGTGAACTTTATGACATGTTAGCAATATATCAGTATAATTGCAAGTTACTATGCAGAGCAGAAGTACTTTTTGGCTGGTCAGTTGGTCTGCATTGTGTCAAAATCACCACGGGTGGAATCCATCCACATCAATCGACAGCACCACTGGTAAGTGGTCAGATACCTCGTTCTCTACTACGTGAAAGTCGCGTATTTTTATATTTTTGCTAATGAAAGTGTAATCTGCATACCTCTGAGGACTTTCAGGGTATGCTTCCCAGCTGATTCTATTGCGAGTGGCCGGTATTTCATAGTCCCTTACGAGATTACGGAGGCCTGACTTGGTAAACAGAGCGACACTTTCTGTGGAGATGTCGAGATTAAAATCCCCCATAATTATAACTGGTGTTGTTTGGGCGCTAGCAAAGTCAACGATGCGCTGGCTTTGACGAAGCCGCCCTGCTGTGTCGAGCTTGCTACCGGGGCCCGCAATACCGTGCACGTTAACTAATTGCAGTGTGCTACTACCTATCGTAATACTTGAAACTAGTGCCTGTCCTACGTCGTGTTCATTGGCCGTAAATAGCTCATCAGCCAGAACGGCACGGTGGTTATTTCGTACTAGCGTAACTAAATCAAACTTCTCGTGTTCATTGATATATTTATGCGCTTCCATGCGACAGTAATCTTGTTCGGGGAAGATGTCACCTAGCAAGTTCTCTATCGCCTGAGTGTTGACCTCCTGGAAACAGAAGACATCCGTGGTAGCAAGATGGGCTTGAATAAACGTACGAAGCTCGTTTTCGCGGGCACCTCCCCATGTATTGAGCGAAATAATTTTCATGTATGATCCTATTTATAAAATTGTTACAGGCTTCATGGTAATAATGGACCAATACTCAGCATGACGCATAACAGTAGTATTTGTACCATTGACTGGCGAAACATACGTTCCCTCGCCCATTTTTCTGGCTTTTGCGCCGAGAGTCCCTCGATACCGATACGAATCCAGATGAACCCAGCATATGCCATGATGAGAAAATAGAGCCAGCCTGTATAGCCAAGCGGCGTCAGAGCTAACGTCAGGAGTACGTACAGTATTGTGTTGAGTAGTATCCAGCGAATAGTAGTCGGTACGTCGCGCACTACCGATATGACAGGAATTTTGGCAGCTTTATATTCTTTGCGACGATAAATAGCAATCGAGTAAAACTCTGGGAACTGCCAGAAAAAGAGGATGAGGAATACGACGACCAGACCGATGTCGACAGATCCCGATACAGCCGCATACCCTCCGGCAATAGGCATAGCTCCAGATAGACTTCCTACGAGCGTGCCGTGGAGTGATTTGCGTTTCGACAGCGCGCCGTAGAGCCACACATAGATCACGAACCCGAGTACGCCAATCGTTACTACAAGCCAATTTGTCCAGAGGGTCAGTGTTACTAGGCCAAGTACAAATAAGACAACGCTATAGAGCAGCATGGCACGTCCACTCACCTGCCCCGTCACACTTGGACGTTTTTTTGTTCGCTGCATGATCTGGTCAATATCCTGGTCCAGATAGTTATTGAGCACACAGGCCGCTGAGACGACACAGGTCATACCGATAATTGTCGCGATAAACTCCCACCAGTCGAACCTATTGTAGTGGCCAGCAGCAAACAAATAGCCAGCAATTCCAGTCAAGACATTGCCATACATGACACCAGGTTTTATGAGTTGATAATAGGCGTTGAGCTTCGACATTACCTAGAATCCCTTTTTATTTTGCTCGAGCATATGGGCTTCCATCTGAGGCCCTGTCATGCCCATGCGATAATTGAGATTGTACATAACCCACAGTGACCCCATTACGACAATTATCATCATGACCATGCTGTAGAGATATGACCAACTTTTCCAGCGGGGTTTTGGTTCATCCCCTAGATGGAGAAAGTAGTACGACTGTACGAAGAGCTGGAGTACAGCAAGCACAAGCACGAATGCGGCCGTTTGCGTGGCGCTAAACCACTGCGCTGTGACGGACGCATATGCCAAGACTGTGAGCGTCGCGGCGCCAGTAAATCCGATAATGTAGTGAGTTTTTTCTCTGCGTAGCGCCGCGTTGCTTGTGTGCTTTGTCATGTGATTGCTCCTAATAGATATACAACTGTGAAAATAAATATCCAGACCAGATCGAGGAAATGCCAGAAGATTGTAAACAATCCGAGTCGCCGAACTCCGTCTGGCGTGAGGCCTTTTTTGGAGATATAGTCGCCTAGCGCAATCGCCCATATAATGCCGATAAGTATGTGCAGTCCGTGTGTACCGACAAGAACGAAGAACGCCGACAAGAATGCACTATGAGCTGGTCCGTGGCCATGCAGGATAAGTTCGCCAAATTCGTAGAGCTCTAATGTCAAAAATCCAATGCCGAGCGTGATAGTTGCACCAAGCCACACGAGCGCACCGCGAGCATTGCCCGACCGCGCAGCAATATTTGCCATGCCACTTGTGAGGCTGCTGAAGAGCAAGAGGAATGTCGACACAAGGATAAGTTCGAGATTAAATATCTCAGATGCATCTGGACCACCATTTGTACCGTGACGCAATATGACGTAGGTTGCAAACAGGCTCGCAAACACCATGATATCCGTCATGATATAGAGCCAAAGTCCAAGTGAGGCGTTGGACTGTTTTGCTGCCGAATGCGTGTTGTGCGAGGTCATAGGCTAGCCTTTCTATCGAGTTCGTACAATTGCTGGGCGGTGAGTGTATATTCGGTATCGTCGTTAAATGTTCGTTGTAGTACTATCCAAATCAGGCCTATGAGTGCCACCGCTACGAGCCACCAGATGTGCCAGATCAAGCCCATACCTGCGAGGCCTGCTGCGATGGCGATATAGACGCCAGCCGCTGTGTTCTTGGGCAAATGGATATCTACATAGTCAGATTTTTGCGGTGGTTTAATGCCATTTTTTTTCTGGTACCACCATTCATCACGCCGTGTAACCTGAGGAGTGATGGCGAAATTGTAGTGTGGTGCTGGCGAAGGTACCGACCATTCAAGTGTTCGACCATCCCACGGATCGCCGTCTGTGTCCGCTAGTTCCTTACGCTTCCAAATGCTGTATATTGCACCAAGCACCATCGTTACAACCCCAAGTGCAATTACACCTACGCCAATCGCAGACACGATAAAGAGCGGTTGCCACGTCGGATCACTGTACGTGTCAATGCGGCGCACCGCACCCATAAGCCCGAGGACATAGAGCGGCATAAATGCCAAAATGAATCCACCGAGCCATAGGTACGCCGCGAGCTTTCCGCTTGCATCGTGGAGCCTGAAGCCAAATACTTTTGGCCACCAGTAATAAATTCCTGCGAAAAATCCGAAGAGTACGCCACCGATAATTACGTTATGGAAGTGCGCCACAAGGAACATCGTATTGTGTACTTGAAAGTCGAGTGCAGGTACGGCCATGAGTACACCCGTGACACCACCAATAGTAAAGCTAAATGCAAAGCACATGAACCATATCATTGGTGCTGTGAATCGTATGTTCCCCTTGTAGAGCGTGAATATCCAGTTGAATAACTTCACTCCTGTCGGTATGGCGATAATCATTGTCATGATACCGAAGAAGGCATTTACATTTGCACCCGCCCCCATCGTAAAGAAGTGATGTTGCCATACGACAAAACTAAGGAACATGATGGCGAGAAGTGCCGCAACCATCGTAACGTAGCCAAATATCTTCTTGCGTGCAAATGTTGCGATTACCTCGCTAAAGATACCAAACGCTGGCAGGATAAGGATATATACTTCCGGATGTCCCCACGCCCAAATAAGATTCACATAGAGCATAGGATTTCCACCTCCGTCTGACGTGAAAAAGTGCATGTCAGCAAGGCGGTCGAGCGATAACATGGCGAGCGTCGCCGTAAGGACAGGAAACGCGAGCATCACGAGGACCATACTCACAAGCACGCTCCATGCGAAAATCGGCATTTTCATTAGGGTCATGCCCGGCGCTCTGTGTTTGAGGATAGTGACGGTAAAGTTTATGCCCGATAGTAAACTGCCGATACCAGATATTTGCAGCGCCCATATCCAATAGTCTACTCCTGGGCCCGGGTTGTACTCTAGTCCCGTAAGTGGCGGATACCCAAGCCAGCCACCATTACTAAAACCACCTACGACGAGTGAAATATTAATAATAACCATTCCGGCAAAAAACAGCCAAAAACTCACAGAGTTAAGGAACGGATACGCTACGTCTCGTGCGCCCAGGAGAAGTGGCAATGCGATATTAATGAGGCCAAACATTGCGCCCATGGCGACGAAAAATATCATGATACTGCCATGGGCGGTAAAAACTTGCTGGAATGTGTCGGTGTCAAAGAGTTCCACTCCAGACGGTGCGACCGCCGTTTGAGCGCGCAGCATAAGTGCATCTGCCCCGCCTCGGAGGAGCATGAGTATAGCGATGCCCATGTACATGATGCCGATTTTTTTCGCATCAACCGTGGTGATCCACTCGTTCCATAGATAGCTCCACTTTTTGAAATACGTAATTGCTGCGAGTACCGCGATAATTCCAAGCGGCATGCCGATAGCAGCACCTATAGTTGCGGGATCAGACGGCAAATATTCCGCTGAAAACCGTCCAATAAACCAAGACCAATCCACTATTAATGCCCTCCATGTTGGTGCATCGAGTGGTCGTGAGTCTCAGGCTGATCTGGGGTATGCGGCATCGAATGCATATATTTTGCTAATATTTTATCATATAGTTGCGTATCGCCGAGTCGGTAAAATAGTGGCTCTTCTATAGTGTCAGGGTTCGCAAGTGTTTCATAGTTGTTCATCGTGAGAGTCTCTTCTGATGTTCGGGTTTGTTCAACCCATCTCTCAAACTCGTCGTGTGAGGTGACGCGCGCAGTAAACTGCATCTCTGCATAACCCTGCCCATTAATATTTGTGTTATATCCTTTATATTCTCCGATTTTGTTGGCAATGAGATTAAGTTCTGAGCTCATACCATTCATTGAGTAGACCTGTGAACCTAGACTTGGAATCCAAAAGGCGCTCATAGGAGCATCTGCCGCCAGCTTGAAATGGACGGGATGGTCAACAGGCATAGGCAACTCGTTCACAGATGCAACACCATGGTCTGGATAAATAAAGAGCCATTTCCATTGCAGTGCGACCACCTGAACGCTCACAGTCTCGTTGTTCGATTCGATCTTTTTGTACGGATCAAGACTATTAGAGGTACTCCACGTAATGAGGGCGAGTACAAAAATGATGATAATTGGTATTCCCCACCAGAGAGCTTCAAGCTTATAGCTACCCTCTTGTTCTGGAGTATAATCGGCACCCCTCCCTTCGCGGTATTTGTACGCAAAAATACTCAGCAGTGTAAATACAGGCAGCACTACAAGTGCACTCAGCGCGAGTGTGAAAATCAGAAGAGTACGCTGCTCCTGAGCGATCTGACCAGTTGGCTGTAGTACGTCTATTGTCACGTCTTTGAGCAAAAGCCAGAACAAAACAATAAAGCCACTTATAGCAAGGGGTAGGATACTGAGTCTGACGAGGCGCTTCATTGTGCTTTTATCATAGCGCTTATGTCAAACTTGGGCAAGTGTATGACGATTGGAATTGACCTGGTTCGCTACTCTATTGACAATGCTGCTTGGCTCAAAAAAAGTTAGGCCCCGTTTCGTCATACTTTACATATGACGAAACGGGGCGGATGGACTACTGAGCATACTGAAGACACAGTCGTGCCTTGGCGCGTTGTGCGCGAAGTGCAAGTGTCCTGCGCGGGAGAGTGTCCCACCTGACCTCTTCGAGCTTTGGGTCACGATCTTCGCAGGTGAATGCTCCGTCGGCATAGCGATAGGGCTTTACTCGGTCACATAGTAGCGACCAGGTGTCGTAACTACGGACGAGGCAGAGTTCCAGTAGGATGATGAATGGTGTCAAGACGATACTGGTGATCCATAGGAACACGCAGACTGCCCAAAACGACATCGTCAAATACACCGAATCAACAATCAGCCACCATGCACGATCAGTGCCTTTACGGTCCCTCGTGAGAAGCGAACGCCCTGATTCTGTCCACAGCGCACTTATGCGAATATCGATGAGCCGAGACCATGCGATATTTCGACGCATACATGCGAGCACGCCAAGCACACTCAGTGCACGTACCGCAATGCCGCACACCTGCACCAAGAGTTCCACGAGACAACTCACTGTCAACTGTGCACGGATGCCGCAGGTAGTTTTGGCAAGATTGTCGAAGTAGCGATGAATGACGACACGTTGCCAGTATGGAACTGGCTTGGGGTACGAGGAGGAATCGCTTGTAACCTCGTGATGGGCCACGACATCAGAGACATTGAAATCTCGTTTGATCTCGTGCATAGTGCGCCGCACCCTTAGTAGCGTGTGTCGATTTGCTCGCTTAGAGATGTCGACTATATAGACTGTGAGGCTGCTCGGTCCTGGGCGTGCAAGCCGTATGTAGCCATACGGTGTATGCGCCGGAACGAGCTGCGCAGTTCTAGTCGGCACATTATTTCTCGATGCTCCCGTCATGCTGTGTTGCATGATTAGGTAGTAGGGCCTACGCATAAAGCGTAGCACCTGCGAAGCAACCGCCTTACTCGGCACTATGTGCACGAGTAGATATTGGTTGGATGTCCCCTCCTCCGGGCTTTCTGTGCGTACATGTAGTTGCAGGTCAGCTGTGTGCGTGTTCATGATGCTCCTGTTGTAGTGTCAGTAGGTACTCCAGTGCAAGGCAAAGGATTTGAATATTATACTATAATATCATTAATTTTACAACTATTGGAGCCGTGAGCATGATGACGAAATGCGGCTACATCTGCTATGCTATTGAGAGAGAAATATAAGGAGTAGATACGATATGAAACTTTGGCCGTTTGGCCGTGATTTACGGCTGCGACCGATCGCCGCACAACCACCGGCAATTGAAAAAGTTGGCGAGACACTCACGCCCAATATGCGCGCACTGCGTCTCACTATGACAATGGCAGACCATTTGTTGTCTATGGGGGTGCCGGCAAATAGTGTCGTGATGCGTGTGCTTGATGTTACAGAAACGTATTGTCAGCGTCCGGTGCACGTCGATGTAAGCGCCAATTTGTTAATGTTGTCTCAGCTTCGTGGTATTGAAAAAGAGCCATTGACGCTCATTCGCCCAGTCGCGCTTCGAGATATTAATTATATGACGATTCAAGCGATTCAAAATTTAATTTTTGAAATATCTAAAGGCTCTCATTCACTCGATCAAGCAGAAGTCTTGCTCGATCAAATCATCACAGCCCCGAGAAAATTTCCGTGGTGGATTATTATGCTCGGCAACGCCTCGATCGTGGCCGGTGTAACCCTGATGTATACAACTTCATGGAAGGTAATCCTCACTACATTCTGTATTGGTATTGTGATTGACAGGCTCCTTGCTGGGCTCGTAAAAGGTGGTATCCCATTATTCTTCCGTCAAATTGCGGCTGCGATGTCGATTACTCTGAT
>CALGUM010000072.1 GCA_937902295.1 uncultured Candidatus Saccharibacteria bacterium
AAGAGCGTCTCATGTGGGAACGTGAGTTACTTGGGCTCTACATATCATCGCACCCACTTGATGCGTATTCTGCGTATTTAGACGAACAAACCCAACCTCTCACTCAACTTGTGCCGGACTACGATAGTCGAAAAATGACGGTTGGAGGTATTGTAAGTACAGTAAGGACCATCGTGACAAAAAGTGGAAGCAAGATGGCGTTTGTGGGGCTCGAGGACAAATTCTCTGAAGGCGAAGTGATTATATTTCCAAACTTATTTGAGCAGGTGGGTGCGAAACTAGTGCAAGATGCAATTGTGCGTATATCAGGCAAGAATTCAGCGCGTGATCGTGACGGCAATTTGGGGGATGAAAGCAAGCTGATAGCCGATGAAGTGGTAATTGTTACAGACAAAGACATGAGTGAGTATCAGGCGACCGGACGTAAAATGGATACCCCAAAAGTGAGTGCCGAGGTAAAAAAAGAGCGACGTGCTACCTATAAGAACGGAGGTGTCCCGATTCCAAAGAAACGTGAGGAAACTCAAAAAGTCGCTCCTGCTGAAAGACCTGCGCCAATAGAGCCTGTGGCAAATCGAAAGCTATACGTCAACATCAAAGATTCAGATGATCACGATGCGCTTTTGCAGCTTAAAGCACTGTGCAAGCTGTATCCTGGTGTGACGGATGTAGTCTTGGTACTTGGTACAGAAAAAAAGTCAGCTATTCGCTTGCCGTTTCGTGTCGATGAATACAGTGCGCTACTCGGCGAACTCGTGAAAGTCTTAGGCGAAGACGCCGTTGTCTTAAAATAGACGCCTGTGTGTCTAAAAAAAGACCGCCATGTCTCCTGCGAGAGACATAGCGGTAACCTTTTTTGATAGAGAGAGTGATCCTACTGGTATGCGGGTTGTGTGAGCATGCGTGCAAGTATCTTGATGCGATCTGGTCGGAACCCAGACCAGTGGTCGCTATCTGCAACAACTACCGGTGCTTGGAGGTATCCAAGAGCCATGACATATTCACGTGCTTCTGTGTCTACTGAGATGTCCACGACTTTGTACTGGATTTCGGCCTTGTCGAGCGCCTTGTACGTTGCATTGCACTGTACGCAGGCAGGCTTTGTGTACACAACTACGTCCATGATAGTTTCCTCTTTCTGTATCGCAAAGGTCGGTTTTGCAGCAGCACAAGGAATGCCCGTCGGGCACTGCTACTTATGTTAGGGTGTGCAGAACTACGTATAAGTATAGGGGTTTGATGCCATGCCTTCAACTGTATATAGCGTGTGAGCTGTAGTATATTGCACTATGTGTAGTGGAAAACTAGCGACTACAACGAAAGGTGATACAGCGCGATTCCCGCGGCAACACTTACATTGAAAGATTCTTTGTGTCCCTGCATGGGAATTTCCACAATAGTATCGCATTGTGCTCTAAACTCTGGATAGATACCATCAATTTCATTGCCGAGGAGCAGGGCAACCTTAGCAGGCGGGTGATACTCACGTAGGTGGATCGATCGTTCATCTTGCTCGAGGCCGATTAGGGCGTAACCTTCACGTTTAAGGGCCTCAATTGGAGGCATCTCGTAGTATTCAAACGGCACATGCATCTCGGCACCTAGTGCGGTTTTATGAATTTGGCGGGTAAGTTTGTCGGAAAAATGAGGCAACCGGGTGTCGTTCTCAAGTGTCGGATACGGCGTATAGCCGGTAAAAATAATCTTTGTGACACCAAACCCATCGCAAGTACGAAAAAAAGCCCCCACATTGTGTGTCGAACGTATATTGTGTGCTATTAGGACAATGTCGCGCATATTCAAATAGTATACCACTACAATCCCTGCGCAAACTGCTCGTGGTTTGCTATACTAAGGGCAATGGACGAGAAAAAAGTACAGGTAGCCCGGCGCGAGCACGAAGAGAAAGCGACAGAAAAACGCTCAGCTATTCTCGGGCTTCAATATCTTGATACGCGATCGATAGAAACCGACTTGCCTCTCGTGATGGATATTATCTCAATCAAAGAGATGCATCTGAATAAAATGGTCCCTCTCGTGCAGGGTGGAGATAGTACGCAAACCCGTTTTGGTGTCACGAGCCAAACGCCGCAGTCAGTGATCAAGAAGATCGAGGCTGAGTATATCGAAGACGGCCGTGGTATCCAGTTCTTACTCATCAGTCAATCGGGCTATAGGGCACTCATGGATCGGTTTGATCCTCCAAAAGAAGTGATATATGACGATATCGAGATAGCAAAAGAAGGCGATAGCGAGACAATCGCTTCGGTTTCACAGACCCTTAACTCTGTAGGTACGGACTTAGTATTTGACTATCTTATCGACCAGGCAGACAAGCTTGGTGCATCAGATATCCATATTGAAAACCAGCGTAACTTCATTCGTATTCGCATGCGTGTGGATGGCGCGCTGCACTCAGTGGCAAACCTAGAAAAAGATCGGTACCGTGTGCTCATGGCGGCACTGAGCTCTCGTGCTAATATATCTACCGCAGCAACAACTCCACAATCAGGTCACATGAACAAAGAAGTGCGACGTGACGGCGCAACCCACATTCTCAATTTACGTATCGAAGCAGTCCCGACTTTATATGGGCAAGACGTAGTGATGCGTTTATTTAATTTCGACACAGCCCAGCTCAATCTTGATTTTCTCAATATCGCAGATAAAGAGATGAAAGAGATTAAGGAGATTGTGAGCCATCCGCGCGGTATGGTATTGATGGTAGGCCCTACGGGTAGTGGTAAGTCGACTACTCTCTATAGTATTCTGAGCGCACTGAATACCGACGACCGTAAAATTATTACACTTGAGGACCCGGTAGAAAATTCGATTCCTGGTATTACGCAAATACCAATCGATACCACTCAGGGACATCATTTTGCCGATGGGCTCAGGAGCGTGCTGCGACTCGATCCTGATGTCGTGATGATTGGAGAGGTGCGCGATCAAGAGACGGCCAAGACTGCTATTCAGGCGTCGATTACCGGGCACTTGGTGCTAAGTTCATTCCACGCGAATTCAACCTCAGCAGCGTTCAGTCGTATGATAGATATGATTGGCCAGAACCCAATTTTTAGCTCGGCCGTACGTCTGCTTATCGCGCAGCGTCTTGTACGGCGGTTGAATCAGGAGAGCAAAGAAGAGTACGAGCCTGATGAGGCGACTCGACGCTGGGTGAAAGAAGTACTTGAAGGTCTACCCGCTGACACGCCAAATGTGCCAAATCTAGATACATTCAAGTTGTGGAGACCGGTAGTCACCGAAGATGCTCCATTTGGCTTCAAAGGACGTATTCCAGTCATGGAACAAATGGTAGTCAATGAGGACATACAGAAGTTCTTGCGTGGTGATGTGCTCGATGTGCATACCGAAGCGATCGAAAAGGTGGCACGTGAGAATGGCATGGTTACGCTACTGCAAGCCGGTGTGCTAGCGGCTTTGCGGGGCGAGACGACGCTCGAAGAAGTGAATAAGTCTATATAGACTACTACCTCTTGGAAATTCGGAAGTGCTGTGCTATAATCAACTGTTGATTGTATATAGTAATGAGTAAGCGCCGAGGAGCAAGTGGTGTGGAGCCGCAGAGATACAACTGCGTGGCCAACCAAGTATAGTTCGCGGACATAATAAGAGGATAGTAATATGAGTTTTGCATTAATCAAAAAGGTCAATGATCAACAAAAAAAACATGCCGTCGTAGATGTTCGTAGTGGCGACACTGTGCGCGTACACCAAAAGATTAAAGAAGGTAGTAAAGAGCGTATTCAGATGTTCGAAGGTGTGGTACTACGCACAGACAATAAACTGACGCATACAAACCGTATTACAGTACGAAAAATTGCTAGCGGTATTGGTGTTGAGAAAAGCTTCATGCTGCATAGTCCACTTGTCGAAAAAGTGGAAGTCGTGCGACGCTCAAAAGTTCGTCGCAACTACCTCAGCTTCCTGCGTAATCGTAGCGGTAAAAGCGCCCGCCTTAAGGCTGTCAAGTTTGACCGCGAAGCGATCAACACGGTAGCCGAAGCACCGAAGGCAGCTGAAACTAAATCAGACGCATAGTTAAACATCGTCATTACAATAACACCTCTATTCAAAGGAGGTGTTATTTTTAAATTCAATCTGCACCTAAAAAGACATGCAAGTAGTAGGGTACAATAAAGTATATGATACTTGGCATTGATGAAGTAGGACGAGGACCATGGGCCGGCCCACTGGTAGTAGGGGCAGTGGTGCTGGGTGGTGTGGAGATAGAGGGACTTACAGATAGTAAAAAGCTTACAAAAAAAAGACGAGAACTCCTGTACGACGAAATATACGAGCGTGTAAGTGGTATAGGCCTAGGGTGGGTAACGTCGGAAGAGATCGATACAATAGGGCTGTCTGCCTCGCTAAAACTCGCGACAAAGCGTGCGGTGCAGCAGGTTACGGAACCATATCACGAAATTATCATTGATGGTACAATCAATTTTTTGTCTGATACACCGCTCGAACAATATGTCACAACCCTCAAAAAAGCTGACTTATTAATTCCTAGTGTGTCGGCGGCATCGATTGTTGCAAAAGTTGCGAGGGATAGATATATGGCAACCCAAGACGAGGTCTACGAAGGGTATAATTTTGCATCTCATGTAGGCTACGGCACGGATGCGCATAGAGAGGCAATCACACGGCTCGGTGTCACGCCGCTGCATCGACTAAGCTTCGCTCCTCTCGCTCGATACCGCCCACGTGAAGTCGCTACAGTCAAGACGCAGCTTGTATCTACGAAGCGAGTGGGTGACAGGGCGGAGGAACTTGCGGCTATGTATCTTATCGGGAATGGACATACTATACTTGACCGTAATTGGAAAACGAAGTACTGCGAGATAGATATTGTGTCAATAAAGCATCAGACTATGTATTTTACTGAAGTGAAGTACCGAAAGAGAGGTGAGCAGGGTGGCGGATTGGCAGCAATAACACCTAAGAAGCTGAAACAAATGCGCTACGCTGCTGAGTTTTATGTGCACGCACAAAAGATAACAGATGCACCACTTCAGGTATCGGCACTATCAATATCGGGGGACCCTATGCTTGTCGATTCATACATCGAGCACGTTTAATCACGAGACATGAGAACCTTGACGACAGCTGCTTGATCGCGTTCGATAAGTTCGACTCGCCCCTCTATTTCACCTACACCAAGTTGTATTGCGCGAGTAAGCGACGGATCACTTTGTTTGGGAGTAAAGAAGGCTTTGTACGAGTCAAGCTGCTCTTTTGTGGTGAGTCCACCCGCGCTATAGCGAGGATAGTCGTCGTAACTCTTATCGCCACTAAACGTCACTTCAATCCAGTCCCAATTATCCTGAAGCCATTGCCAGGAGATGTCACGTGACTCGCGGCCACGAACAAGGTAGATAAACCAGCGAGCAACATCTTGTGGTTTAATGACGGTAGTTTGCTTGATAGCCTCAAGTAGCTCTTTGATTTTCTCCGGATGTTTCGTACTCGTTATACCGATACAGAGATCTTGCTTCAATTCAGCATTTTGCGAAGTTTGATAACGCTCGAGTAAATCATCCACGACGCTATCATCTCCGTGTCGAACTACCGAACTGAGTATAAGTGGTCGAAGTTCAGGATCAAGTTTTTCTAACGGAGTTGTGTCGTAGAATCTTTGAGCTTCTGCAATGGCTTCATTATCCTCTCCGTAGAGTGTGAGTCCGATGATTGTGCTGCGGAGCTTTGTATCTTCTTCTGGTTCGTTATCGATAGGTGCCCATCCAAGTTTTTCATAAAGCGGTTGGGCGATATCGCGTGAGAACTGGCGAAGGTGTTGTTCTGCTGTCTTGTCGTCGTATACAAACTTTTTGAGCTCACCAATAGCAAGAGCGATAATGCTCCACACTGGCTCGCTGGTTTCGTGGCGATAGGCATCTATCAGTGGAATTAGTTGATCCGAGGAGAGGATGCCGCTTCGTGCAAGGAGGGTTGCTTCGTTGAGTAGCTGTATTTTTGTAATCGGGTCGAGTGAGTTATCCCTTACGCTCGCAATCAGCTTTTCGCGCAGGGTATCGTCGTAATGAGTAATGAAGTGAGCGCTACCGTCTGTATTGAGTACCAGAGGATTGTCGGGGTTATGGCTAAATGTCGCCTCTTGATCTGTCATAAGTCGCGGTGCATGCTCGCACGAGGCGTTGAGAGGGATCGGCCAGACCGTATTGCTTGGTTGATGTTCGCCAACAAAGAATCGTTCCTGCGTAAGACGGACGGTCTTGTCTGCCAGCGCTGCGTGTACGACAGGAAAGCCTGGTTGAGAGGTCCATATGTTCATCATGTCGACAATGTCTTGGTCGCTTGCATCAGATAGAGCCTGCCACAGATTGTCTCCGATAGTGTTATCGTAGGCATAGTCTTCAAAATATTGCTTCAGGCCTTGCTGAAACGCCTTTTCCCCGACAAACTGTTGCACCATACGTAACAGACGTGCACCTTTTGCATACACAATGGCTGGGTCGAAAAGAGTGCTGATTTCATCAGGATGGTTGACATCCACTTGTACAGATTGAACGCCATCGAGGGCATCTCGACGAAGTGCAGCGATCGACTCATTGGTAGCAAAATCATGCCAAATATTCCACTCTGGGTGAATCGCATCAATCGCGAGGTACTCCATGAGTGTTGCAAAGCTTTCGTTGAGCCACAGGTCGTTCCACCACTGCATCGTCACGAGGTTGCCAAACCATTGGTGGGCGAGTTCGTGTGCAATAACAGTCGCGATATACTGGCGACTTGAGATGCTAGTGGTCGCAGGATCGGCGAGAAGTGCCATTTCGCGGTAGGTAATAAGGCCCCAATTTTCCATCGCACCAGAGCTAAAATCTGGTAACGCAACATGGTCTGCTTTTGGTAACGGGTAGGCTGTGCCAAAATATTCGTCGTAGTATTCGATGGTGCGCACTGCAATATCAAGAGGGAAGTCGAGCGCAGCCGAGGGCTGTGCGTTTGTCGCCCATACGTTGACCTCTATACCGTCCTTTGTAGTAGCGGTTTTTTTCTGAAGCTCACCTACGACGAAAGCGAGCAGATAGCTGCTCATGCGTGGACTCGTCTCAAATCGTGTTACCAATGTATCATTCGCAGTGTCCTGTTGTTCGATCGGCATATTACCCAATACTTCTACACCTTGTTCTGTGGTGAGTGTCAGGCTAAAGGTGGCTTTTGCGGCCGGTTCGTCTACGCAGGGGAACACTTCGCGAGCATGATGGCTTTCGAAGTGTGTGGCGAGAAGTTCTTTTTTGATGCCATCAACCTCAAAATAGCAGGGGTACAATCCGTGCATCGCATCGGTAATCTTGCCGTTAAATTCTAACTCAACTATATGAGCACCGGGCGTCGTGTTGTCGAGTCGTAGCTCGTCGTGCTCACCGTGAGAATAAGTAACTGGCTCCCCGTCGATAGTAGCTTGAGTAATTACGAGATCTTTTGCGTGGAGCGGAAGATCAACATCACCTGCTTGGTAGCCAGTAATACGTACAGTGCCATGAAATACTCGTTTCTGTCGGTTGAGCGCGAGTGTCAGGTCATAATGTTCTGGGATAAAAGAGTCGAGTAAATGTGAAAATGCTTGCATATATCTATTGTAACAGAGTTAAATAGGAAGATATATGCAGAAGAACTATAGAGTACGTAGGCTTGTAACGACACTGCTTATCGCAATAGTGAGTCTTTCAATGCTGTCGATTGATATGGCAATGAACGACTTTTCATTTGAGGATAGTTCAAATTCTCCAACTCCAGTACGTACGAGTGGCGCTGAGTATGCCATTGATGTACTCGAAACATTGCCAGTGAAAGGCCGCACACCAAAAACTGGGTATGCCAGAGCCCAGTTTAGTAATGGGTGGGCTCGGAGCGGAGGGTGTGACCTGCGTAATATTATTCTTCAACGCGACCTAAAAGACGTTGCAGTGGATGAAGAGTGCAGGGTGCTGAGCGGTACGCTTAAAGATCCTTACACCGCTAAGACAATTCAGTTCTCGCGCGGCTCTACCACGAGCGGTGAGGTGCAAATAGATCACGTGGTAGCGCTCAGTAATGCATGGCAGACGGGAGCCCAGCAGCTGAGTCCTGAGCAGCGACATGCATTTGCAAATGACCCATTAAACCTTATCGCTACCGAAGGTGCAGCTAATCAGCAAAAGAGTGATGCAGATGCCGCGACATGGTTGCCGAGCAATCGCTCGTTCCGTTGCCAGTATGTCGCGCGACAAATTGCGATTAAAGACGCATACAGCCTCTGGGTTGTTCCACCAGAGGCTGCTGCGATGAAGCAAGTGCTGACACGCTGCCCTGAGCAGCCAATGCCTACACAATAGGTGTATAAGAAGGTATCGCTACTCTTCCGAGAGTATAGTCGCGTTGCTGTTGGTGTCAACAAGGTGCTTGAACATATGCTGCGCATTTTCGTAGTGCTCTGATTTGCCTCCCCAGGTTGCAATCACAGGCTCTTGTAAAGCTCGTGAGAAACTAAAGGTAATTGGCCACACCTGCGGTCCAAGATCTGTGATAGCTTGGAGGTTTGCGGTAGCTTGATTCGGTGTTTGCCCTCCCGAAAGAAATACTACTCCTGCAACATCGTGAGGCACGTGGTTGACGAGTGTATCGACGGTTGCCTGCGCTACCTCTTTTGGTGAAGATTTTTCTTGTCCACTGCCTGCGAGTACCATGCTCGTTTTTAGCAAGATGCCTTTACGGTTCACGCCAAGAAGTGCAAGCTCATCAAACAGGGCATCGAGTACTCGTGCAGTGACAGCCCGAGCTCGCTCGATCGTAAAGTCTCCTTGATGGACAATTTCTGGTTCGACGATAGGGACAATACCGGCATTTTGACAATCGAGCGCATAGCGCGCAAGGGTGTGTACGTTTGCAGCGATCGCTGCGTCGCTCGGCAAAGTATCAGTCACAGTGAATGCAACGCGCCATTTCGCAAAACGAAGCCCCATTTCGTAATATTCGCTCAAGCGATCAGGTAGGCCATCGAGTCCAGTTGTCACGCCTTCACCATCGAATCCGGGGAGGGGTACAATGCCTTTGTCTACCTTTACACCGGGGATAATGCCACGCTCAGCAAGAAGTTGTGGAAAGGGTGTGCCGTCATCTGTGCGTTGTCGTGCGGTCTCGTCAAACAAGATTACTCCACTAATACCATCTTCTATGTCTGGTGCAGTAAAGAAAAGTTGACGGTATGTACGTCGCATTTCTTCGCTGTCTTCAATCCCGAACTGTTCAAAACGCTTATTGATACTGCCTCCACTTTCGTCCGCAGCAAAGATGCCTTTCGGGTTCTTCACGAGTGTAGTCGCGATATCTTCTAGCGACATCTCACCAGTCGAGGCAATCACTTCGATTTTATAGTCCTCTGGCGCATCCTCAAGGAGTGCACGAATAGCGTCTTTGTCGAGCAGTCCCGTCTGCGCACCTAAGTGCTGACATACATTCATGCTGTTGATAGGCGCCCATGTGAGTGCTGTTTCGAGGGATTCTCCTTGTGCAAGTGCCGTCGTAATAGTAGAAGCGAATGCATCGCCTGCTCCTGTACGGTCGAGAGGAGGGGCGGGATCGGGATAGTTTGGTATGCGAAGAATTTTCTTGCCATCACTTGCATATGATCCGTGTGGACCATCGGTAATAACGACAATTTTTGCGCCAAGTGTATGAAGCCCTTCAAACAACTCTTCGATTGCATTAACGTCTCGACCTGTCACATCTGCAGCTTCCTCTTTGTTCATGACCGTCATGTAACTGCGTGCATAAATAGCCGATAGTTTTTCGGTACCCCATTTAAAGTGAAAGGTACCTGGTTGGAATACCAGCTTCGTCTCAGGATGTGAGGTAAGATACGCCAGTATCTCTTCATGTAACTGCCACGATGCACCATCAAGTGCACTAAGGTAGATCCAGTCTGGCGTCTGTTGAGGTTCTTGCCACGTGTAATTGTACTTTTCATTTTTTACCAGGATTGTTCGTTCTGCGCCGTAGCGTAAGACGTACCAGTAGTTCGACTTCTGACCTTCTGCTATTGAGATTGTGGAAGTGTCAACCTGCTGAGTGCTAAGATACTGCAGCATTTCCTTGCCGGGTAGATCATCACCCATATACGCCATGAGGCCGGATCGAGCGCCAAGACGAGAGAATGAAACGGCTGCATTTGGCGATGGTCCTACGGCTTTTACGATGTCAACGTGGTCGTATGGAGGTTTGCTGCCAAAATCCATGACTAGCTTTTTTTTACCGTCTTTGTCGGTAATAACTTCGGCCTCATTTTCATTGAGTTTAATGAATGCGTCTGTTACGATATCACCGATCGCAAGAATATACGGTTTATGCATGTGAGTCCCACCTCCTAGGATTTATTGGTTATGCTTTGTCATTATAATACCATGCTTGGAACGAATCAAAAATATAATACAGGCGCATGCATTACTGCATACTAGGACTAGTTGACAGTGGGCTCGATATCTAATACTATAAGAAAGTACAGTTCCGGCCAGCAGGTCGGATTTTTTCATAGTAAGACAAAAGGAGTGATGAACGATGGAAGACATTAACCTCAAGCAATTGACTCTCGCAGTCCGCACAATTGCCGAAGAGAAAAACTTGCCAGAAGACGTGGTGCTAAGTGTGATTGAACAAGCAATCGCCGCAGCGTGGAGGCGAGACAATGGTGAGCGTGAGCAGAACGTGCGAGCTGAGCTCAATACAGTCGATGGTACTGCAAAAGTAGCGGTAATTCGCGAAGTTGTCGAAGATCCAATCAACGACGCAGTCGAAGTAGGTGTAGAAGAAGCACAGGCCTTCAAAAAAGGTGCAGTCGTAGGAGATGAGATCGAAGAAGTCTTCGAGGTGACGAAGTTTGGCCGTGTGGCTGCTCAAACTGCCAAGCAGGTCGTGTTTCAGCGCCTACGCGAAGCCGAGCGAGAAATTGTACTTGCTGCGTTTGAAGACAAAATCGGTACGATTCAAACAGGTGTCGTGCAGCGTGTTGAGCCACGAGTTGTGCGTGTAGAGCTTGATAAGGCAATGGGAATTTTGCCGCAAAGTGAGCAAATTCAAGGCGAATTCTATAGCGTAGGTTCACGAATCAAAGTATTTATCAAAGATATTGAACGCGATAATCGTGGTCCGCAGCTCATCTT
>CALGUM010000073.1 GCA_937902295.1 uncultured Candidatus Saccharibacteria bacterium
CAGGCGAATCTTCACTTGGTAGCCAAGCTTGGTTGCCTTTTTCTCTGCCTCTGAAATACGATTTTTATCACGCTCAGACAACTCCTTGGTGTCGCTACCGCCACTTGTAGTGCCGCTTTCTGGGGGGCGCCATAGGGCTTCAAGTAACGTGCCGAGCCATTTCATATTAAAGCCATTTCCGAATAGGCCGACTCCCCCACCGTTTTTTACAGAAGCAATCCATTGATAGCTTGCTTTGTGCCAGCTGTCAGGAAGTGGTCGCACAAGGACTTGGATCCAAAGCTCTTCACCGGTATCCTCAAGTTTTGCGAGAGTACCGGTGATACCCGCGAGTGGGTCAACTTCGAAGTTCTGAAATGTCTTGAGGGGTAGAAAATCACTGTCAGTTAATGATATATCCGACGTATGAATGACGCTGTGGTGGCGTTCGTGCGCTACGTAATCTTCGTCGGCCGCATGAATCTGGACTGTCGGGTATTGGGAATATATCTGCCCTTCCACAAAACTTTGGAGAGTTTTCGGCGTCCATACATAAAAACGAATTTGCCCATCGACAGATGCAACCTCAAAGCTCAGGTGCTCTTGCACTCCCCCGGTGCGCTTGAGTTCTTCGGAGTCGCGCAATATACCGTGGAGGCTGGCAAAAAGTTGCTCGGCTGCAAGCTCTGATTTGTCATTGGTCCGAGGAATTTCTAGAACAAGAAGTGTGCTCTCGAGTGTTTGAATGCGCTTGATTTTTCGATTGTTCCAGATCGCCATTCCACCCAATATTACACATACGGGAACCCATACATATGGAGAGGTAATGAGCTGGAAGAACTCGATAAAAAATGTCATAATGCTATAATTTCATTATATCATAACTCTGTTAGTTTTGCAAGGGCGAGCTTTATATTGCATAACTAAGTTTAATGGTAATGTGCGATTGTAGAAAATGGAAAACCCGCCCCGAGGACGCTTCGCCGAGCAGTAGCTCGAGGCGGGTTCTCGTAGGCGGGAATGTTTACTGGGTCTTTCTTCCCCGAAGGCGAGCAATCTGAAGATCGGCCTGTTGTTTGATCTCTTGCGCCATTGCATCGATGTCCAGCTCATCGATATACGCCTCCACAACTTCTCTGAGAAGTTGCGCCTCAGACAGGCCACGCGTTTTTGCTACCTCCTTGAAGGTTAGAGCTGTACCAGCTGGTAGTCGTGTTTGTAGTGACATGGACTCTTCGCTTTTTGCCATTTTAAGCTCCCCTCGAATCAAATGGACAATACTATTATATCAGATTTCATAAAAAAAGCAACTACACGGCTATAGCCGTGTAGTATAAATAACAAAGATGAATTTTGCCTTAAGCTGCTGCGAGTGCGTAAGTCGCTTTTGCAACCCGCTTAAACTGCGGCTTACTCTGTAGGTTAAGTAAGATAGTCGTCTCTTTGACTTGGCGCTTTTTGAGTACGCGTCGGACGATTTCATCGCGGTGCAGAGGCTCTTCTGACTCGTTGAGGACATCAGTAATCGTGTCAGCGACAGTTCCCTTGCTGTAGCCCCAGGTATCGAGTGCATAGATACCTCGACCAATCAGCACGAAACGCTTGTCTTTGATTAGTTCGTTGTGGATCGCTTGGGTGGTGACATCTTTTCGGTTGAAATCACTATCCTTGATAGCCTCTGCAATTTCTGAGAAATGAAGTGGTTTGCCATGATCTTTAAGAATAACAAAGATTTTGTCTCGGATGTTTTTTGGATTAACGGTTGGCCATTTGGTAAGTCCCCATACGTCTTTGAGGTGCGCAAGGTGTTTCGATACACTTGCAAGTGCTTCGACGTGTTTTGGGTGCTCGTAGCTTAGCTTGTCGTGGAGCTGATTGATGGTGAGAGGTTCTTTGTTTGCCTTGATAGTCTTCACGATATTGTCGACTTCTTTTCGGATCTTCTTCTCATCACCGTACTCTGCAATACCAGCAGATAAGTGATAGTTGTCGGTTTCGTTGATCATAGTGAGGTTTGGAGCGAGCTCTGCAATAAACGCAATGTGTGCTCGCTCGCGAGCATCACTCTTTTTACCGAGGAGGGTGTCTGTAAGGTGTTGTACGCGTGCAACACGTCCCATGTCGCTGAGTACGCGAATAATCACTTTTTCGCTTGTTGTGACGTCGGCAAGATCGCCGCGCTCTGCGGTCATTTTGATCCGGATAAGTATCGCCTTTTCGAGTTGTCGAACACGTTCACGTGTAATGCCAAGGAGCTCCCCTATTTGCTCAAGGGTCTCTTTGCGCTCATACAGGCCAAAGCGACGGGTGATAATTTCTCGCTCGCGCTCTTGGTCGAGTGAGTCTATAATGGCGGCAACCGCTGCTTTTATGTCAATAACCTGTTCTGCCGGAGCTTCGCTCATCTGTTTTATTCCTCTCTGTGCCACCTCAGATGTTACGTTGATTTATTAGATCTGATATCATTATAAAACATTATGTATTTAATGTCAAACAGATTTTCTGCTTACCGTATTATAGCACGTTTTTTACTAAGTTTGTAGCAAATGTTATGAGGCTTTTATATATCTGGGTATATGCGCTTATGTATATACAGAGGGTTGGAAATATTTTATACACTAAGGACTAGTATATGCTCAAAAATAAAAAAGAGCCCACCCCGAATGAGCGATCCTGTGGATGAACGAGTGATATCTCATTCAGCACGGGCTCTTTTCGGGTGCGGGTATGTATGCACCTGCCGGAGTGATCTGTTGTGTTATTCCTCGCAAGGCATCGGGACGACTTTGTACCCAGGGTCTATGAGGAGCGGGGTGTCGATCACTCCGCCTGTAGGGACGCTAGCACGTTCGCGTCCTGCCGCTTCGGCGCCTTCTGCTGTTTTGTGGACGGAATGTATCTGCCAGTGCTCACGCTCCTCATAGGGGGAGGCATGATCCACAAGGACAATATAAACTTTCATCATGATGCACCTTTCAGCGAAGTCGAACCGAACAAAGATACTATATCACATTTTAAGATATATAAAATAACAGAAGTGAGCCTAAGGTAAGATGATTACTTAGATTTGCGACGCGGGACGCGCTTTTTTGCTGCTGGAGCGGCTTTGATCATTTCCTTGGCCTGCTCATGGGTAATAGTGGCAGGTTCAACATCTTTTGGTATTTTGGCATTTTTCTTGCCGTCTGTGACGTATGGTCCGTATCGGCCCTTG
>CALGUM010000074.1 GCA_937902295.1 uncultured Candidatus Saccharibacteria bacterium
CTTCTGCAGCCACCTTGCCGTCATTGATAAGTATTATATTGTCAGCTAACTGGTCAGCCTCTTCGAGATACTGAGTAGTGAGCAGTATCGTGGTTCCAGATTTCATAAGATTACGAATTATGTCCCACATTGCCATACGTGAGCGTGGGTCAAGCCCTGTGGTGGGCTCGTCTAGGAATATAACTGGCGGCACCGCAATCAAACTAACGGCTAGGTCAAGCCGGCGTCGCATACCCCCAGAGTAGGTTTTTGCTGGTCGATCCGCCGCATCCATTAGATCAAACTCAACGAGTAATTCGTGAGCTCGATCGACAGCACTCCGTTTAGTTAATCTATAGAGCCGCCCCATCATCACTAAGTTTTCACGACCGGTTAACATTTCATCTACCGCCGCCGACTGACCAGTTAAGCCTATAACGCTCCGTACCTTATCTGCATCCTTCGCAATATCGTACCCTTCAATCGTTACACTTCCGCCACCTGCATCAAGTAGCGTACTCAGTATCCTGACAGTGGTAGTTTTGCCTGCACCGTTCGGTCCGAGCAGTGCGAGCATAGTACCACGTTTGATACTAAAGCTGACGCCATTTAATACTTGCGTGTCACCATATGATTTTTTCAAATTCTTAACGACAATCGAGTGTTCACTATGAACCATACTGGTCTCCATTTAGTGGCTTAGTTGTCATCATAATACCATATGTAGTAGGAGGTTGCTGGACCATTTCAAAACACCAGGAGTACAAAAGACGTTCTATCAATACAATGCATTATGAGTTAAAATAAAATAAACCATGAAAAAACAGACAGTTAAAATTACCGAACTCGATATTAAACTTATAGCGTTTTTTAAACGCACGTATATACCAGTGGCACGATTTTCAATCTTTTTGATATTCTTCTGGTTTGGCCTCATTAAGCTGCTTGGCCTTAGTCCGGCAAGTCCGCTCGCCGAAGCACTCACGGCACGCACTGTCGGTATGGAGTATTTTGACTTGTTGTTTTATGGGCTTGCGCTCGTGGAATGTATCATCGGGATACTCTTTCTATTACCCAAGGCGACTCGTATAGTTATTCCCCTACTCCTCTTTCACATGGCGCTTGTATGTTCGCCAATACTCTTGGTGTCCGAAATGGTATGGCAGCAATTTGGCGTACCGACACTCGAAGGACAGTACATACTCAAAAATGTAGTGGTGGTAGCTGTCGCGATTGGCATTGCCGCTTCTGCTAAGCCGATTACTCCCACTGCAAAAAAATAAATTCTATTGACCCCACTTGTATACATGCTTATGCTTGGCAATACAGCAAACTGCGCATACAATTGACGCATGTCAGCAAAAAACACTCCACTGTTTGAAAATGGATCCTCCAAAGCCACCAGGATTGGAGAAAAAATGCTCGATACACAGTCTGTGGGTGTATATGTGGAACCTTTTGACCTACCAGAGCATGAACCCAAGCGCTCTGTCTGTGAAGATCATATTATAACTGGTATTCATGATGAAATGATGAATGAATTTTGGGTTGAAGGGTGTGCATATGATATCCCGCTGGAAGAGCGCGTTGTGAGGGTTGGGTTTTCCTGCATAGGCCAAAGTGCCCTAAGAAAGAAATGCCGAATGAAACTCACACAGTACGATGCAGAAGGTAATGTACTCAATACCGGTACGTTACGTTAAGTCCTCCACATGCAACTCATTCCCAAAGTACATTTTGGGTATCTTTATAACAATTATAGTAAAATATCAACTAATGTGCTATGCTAGTGGTTGTGAATCACACGTCTCAGCTGAGTCCTTTGGGCGAACTTATCGCCGACTCACTCACCAAAATTGATACTTACGAGTCTACTATTGCCGCTCAGCGCAGTAAGGAGACTATTCATATTCCAACCGTAGGCAGTCGACTTTCGACCGCGTACGAGCAACTACGGAATGCGTCGGAGTATGCCGAAGATAACCTCCTTAGGCAGCGTGCCATCCGTCGGTATCTAAGACGTGTACTTTCTTTTCATGAATACGGCAGTACCAAGCAGCATGCGCACGAACTTGTTACAGAACTCACTCAGGCTGAATACCTCCCAAATAACCATCTTACCCAGGCAGATATCAAAGCGATTGCTACACACATTAAGCGCTATTACAAAGCCTATTGGCAATACACCAAGATTGAAACTAGTAGCAGCAAACGACTCAAGTTCCAAGAGTGGGTACTTGATGTCCTCAGTGTTCGCTGTGAGCAAGTCCTCGAAAGTAATATCCGACAACTTTCCTTTGCGCACTTTGCCTACACGTACCTGCAGCCAAAAGTTGATATTGCCACGCTTGTTCGAAAAGAGCAAATTAACCCTGTAGATTATCCCCTCGTACTGTATATGGCTATACAGCGCTCGCTACTAAAGTCGGATAACGCTTCGATTCGCGCTGCGCTCCTCGACAGTTATCGTCAAGATATCAGCTTGATACATAATTTCGAGGCATTTAACCTCCGCCTCGACGCACTATTCGAGAGCAAGACAGTTGCATTTGCAAGTCGTATCATTAGCCGAAATGGAGCAACGCTTCGTATGATATATAGTGGATTTTATACTCAAAACGCACCTATATCACTGCTTACACTCAGATCAGAAGATACACTCGACTACGCGCTCCGCCAACATATCGAACAGGAATATGCAGATCTCAATCGCCGACTCGATAAGGGGATTATGCGCAGCATAGTCTTCCTATTAATTACAAAAAGTATCATTGGTCTTGGTGTCGAAGTGCCATACGACATTCTAGTAGAAGGACACATTTTGTGGCTCCCTCTCATACTGAACTTATTCTTCCCAGTGATCTATATTATTGTGTCTCGTTCAACGCTCAGTACTCCGACACTACGTAACACCGATGCAATTGTAGAACATACAAAAGATATTTTCTATTCAGCAAATGACTCAGCTGCATATCCGATAAAAGTCCCTCGAGCAAAATCATCTGCAGGTTTCAATGTACTGTATGCCTCTATGTTCGTAGCTGTATTCGTAGGACTTTCCTACTTGCTCATGCTCTTGCAGTTCAATATCGTACAAGGTGTCATTTTCTTCATTTTCCTCTCAACCGCAAGTTTCTTGGCATTTCGATTATCAAATCAGGTCAGAGAGGTCGAAGCACTTACTCTCTCGCAAGGGTCGCTCTCACTTCTGCGTGATGTTATTTATATGCCATTTATCTATGTAGGGCAACAGATTTCGTACCGCTACAGTCGAGTTAACATCATTGCGCTGATACTCGACATAGTGATTGAATTACCACTCAAAACTGTGCTGCGCCTCACGCGTCAGTGGACACAATTCCTAAATTCAAAAAAAGATGAGATGCTTTAGCCCGACGACTTAAAGATAATGTTGTTGGTTGTATAAAAATCATCCTGATGATATGACGGTACTGTATCGTCATGCCAGCATTGCCGGGCAGCTGACATGCCGGCAAGCACGCTACACGCCATAGTATATCCACGGAAGTATTTTAGCATCTCGCTATTTTCAGCACATTTTTTGCCTGTATACCAGTCTTGATCCGATTGAGATCCCCAGCCATACCCATAGTAACTGTCTGGCTGTGTGGCTACTTCTGGCTTGATCCGAAGCAAGCTATTGCCATGCGATATTCGAACTCCGTCGATCAGCTCATCTTCGACGTACACTTCCTCTTGTGCGCCTACTGCCATACCTACACGACCCCACTGATTCTGACGATTTACACAATACTCCAAGAACTTTGCATACTCAGTGTGTCTATTGGGTTTTCCCTTTTCGTCGATATAGGGAGCGTTCGCACCTTCAGATGCTTCACTTTTCATGCGATCTCCCTGTGCCTGTGCCGACCCAAAATCGCGAGAATTAATATCGTTGAGTGATTGCTGTGCATTTTCCGGATGTGACTGCGTCATGTAGTTTAAAATGTCATCTATTTCCAGTGACAGCTCGTCACGGCTCATGGAATAGCGCGTATTACACCCAATATCGAGCATAATCTCTCTGTTCACCTCACCCTCTACGCCACATGCCAGTGAATTAATAGTACTTAATCTGAGTGGTTGAAAATGCATAGGCTGTGTATACAGTGCATTAGCACTTGCATCTATTGTCGTAGAAAACGATGTCGGTAGAGCGCCGAGTAATGTTGACACGCCTGCGGACCACGACTGAGGTGATGTAGCGCTTGGCGCGAGCTTGGTGACGATGCTTCCGAGAAACGCATGAGGGTTCGTTGCATCCCACGGAGTACTACGTGCGAGGTGGCGCTCGGTTGCGTCGATCTCTTCGCGTGTCATTCGTGCTGCCGCGTAATATTCTGTAAATGAAACGATGTTACTCGGTCGCATTCCAAGTGACTGCGCTCGGTCTCCTAAAATAGTTCCCGTACCTGCAAAAATAATATTCTGCGCCGCTTGACCTACCGTATCCGCCGTAAAGCGGTTCGCCTCCATAGTGTTCATTATTCTATGAGATGCCGAGGTTCTTGCGAGCACTTCTGGAGTGATGGCGAGCTTCACTAGTTCGATAACGCCCGGATAGGCTAAGCGGCATCCTACTTCTATCTCGCGCTTAGTAGCAGTAATGGCGATTGCAGCAACTGGTGCAACTTGTATAGCGAGTGGTAGTGACGCCGGGGTATAGCATAGTCCATTTTTTTCTACATCCTGCTGCTGGCTCGTCATGCCCTCTGCGCATAACTGGCGTGCGCTTCTATCTAGAGAGCTTGTCTGAATTGCTGTGAGCGTGAGTGGATCTCCGAGTGGAAACGAGGCGAGGCGCAGTATCATCGCGTAGGCATAGTGAGAAATCTGGGCGAGCACTGGTAGTTCACCCGTAACATTCGCTTTGTCACCCAGTGCGGGAATGGTATAGGTGCGAGCGTTCATGCCATTCTTGCCGTTGGCATCCGACTGCAAGAGGCTATTCGCCATATAGTCTACTGCCACGTTTAATCCTGTTGTGCCGGCGCGCGCCTTGATGTTATCTGCCACAGCTAAATAGTTCATTGCAAATCGAGTCGCACTCACTTTTTTTGCTCGGTACAATGAGTTTTCCATCAATCCTCCGTACGTCGATAACGCACAGGCAGTAGACAGGTGTGTGGTCGCCTGTGACATAATATGAGGATATATCTCGGTAGGCCACGCCTCCCCCATTTCGTTGAGACTATGAAGACTGTAAGTACCCAGACCGTTCCTGTCGATATAATCTTGTGACTGCCGACTATTAGCCGGTGCACTTGTCGTAGTTTCGTTTGGATCTACATAGCGCTGATCGCCACGGGCTACTCGTTCGTTAAACGAGTTCTTAAATTCTTCCTGCGTCAATCCGCCAATGGTGTTGTCCTGTTTCAATCCAAATCGTTCTAGCAACCGTTCACCAAACTGCCTGTCCTGGTACATACCGTTGCGAGCACTATACACACGGTCAATCAGCTCGTTCGTACGGTGATTACTTTTACGGAGTGACGCAAGTGACGACTCGTCTCTCGCGACGCGCGAGCTACTAGGAGCCCGAAGTGTGGCATTGTTATAGCGGCCTGTCGATGATACTTCACCTCCAACTCTAAACCCGTACCGCTCAAATCGCTCGTATAGCATAGGACTCAGCGTCTTAAACTTACATTCAATCGTATCTTCATTGCAGCTGCCACCAAGTTGACTGCCAAAGATCGGAAGAGCACACGTCTGAACTCCAGTCACACAGTGATCTCGTA
>CALGUM010000075.1 GCA_937902295.1 uncultured Candidatus Saccharibacteria bacterium
GGAAGCCCTGTCAAAACTACCAACACCGAAAGTACTGGTCCAATTCCGTTCATGAAAATGATCGACACAGCACTTTTCGCGGTGAGTCGCAAAGGCAAAAAAGCTGGTGCGGCTGCGATGTACATGGAAAACTGGCACCTCAATTTCCCCCAGTTCCTCGACCTCAAACAGAACTCGGGTGACCCGTACCTGCGAACACGTTTTGCAAACACAGCAGTATTTATTTCCGATGAGTTTATGAAACGTGTTGAGAAAGATCAAGATTGGTATCTGTTTGATCCAGCAGAAGTCATGGATTTGACCGAACTCTATGGTGCAGAGTTTAGCGCTCGCTACAAAGAGTATGTAAAACTTGCCGATACGGGTAAGCTACGACGGTTTGAAAAAGTATCGGCGCGCCAACAGTTCCGCTCTATTCTAATTCAGCTCCAAGCCACAAGCCACCCATGGCTCACTTGGAAAGATACAATTAACGTACGTGCACTCAATAACAACACGGGTACAATCCACCTGTCGAACCTATGTACGGAGATTACACTACCACAAGACAACGACAACATTGCAGTGTGTAACCTCGTCAGCATCAATCTTGCAGCACACCTAGGCGAGGACAAGTCATGGGATTGGGGACGACTCGAGGCAAGTACTCGTAGCGCAGTGCGCCAACTCGATAACCTGGTGGACATCACCAACTTACCAGTTCCAGAGGCACTTCACGCTAATAGTCAGACACGTGCGCTTGGGCTTGGTTTTATGGGATTCACGGATGTCATCGAAAAACTTGGACACAGCTACGAGAGCGAAGAGGCCTATGATCTGGTCGACAAAATTACAGAATATATTAGCTACTATGCTATCGATGAATCGGCAGAACTCGCGAAAACTCGCGGGAGCTACCCAGCCTACAAAGGCAGCGGCTGGAGCAAAGGTATACTACCGATCGATACCATAGACACACTTGCGGCAGATCGAAAAGTCAAAGTAGTTATCGGACGCACCTCACGTCTTGACTGGGACGCACTACGCAAAAAAGTTAAAAAAGGCATGCGTAACGCCACACTCATGGCGATCGCCCCGACTGCCAATATAGCCCACATCGCTGGAACAACTCCAGGCCTTGATCCACAGTTTGCACAAATCTTTAGCCGCAGTACACTCAACGGTAAGTTCCTCGAAGTGAATGCAAATCTTGTGCGGGACCTTAAGAAGCGAGATCTTTGGGAATCGCTCAAAGAAGAGGTGTTTGCGAATCAAGGTGACATTCAACACATCGAAGGTGTTCCAGAAGAGCTCAAGGCTGTATACAAGACAAGTTTCCAGCTGAGTCCGTATGCATTTATCGAAGTAGCAGCCCGAGCACAAAAGTGGGTCGACCAAGCAATTAGCCGTAATATGTACCTCGAAACCCGTGATATAGACGAGTATGTCAAAATCTACAGCGAAGCGTGGAAGCGTGGTCTCAAAACTACCTACTACCTCCACGTAAAACCACGTCACCAGTCGGAGCAGACGACTGTCTCGGTTGATAAATTGGCACAAGCAAAGGTTAAGCAGCAGGGCCCAGCAGGTCGTGGCTTTGGCTTTGCAAAAAGGAGCTCATAGGTATGACAATTCATGGCAAAGTGATAGCGAATAACGTAAGAGGGGAGAACTAACAATGGCACAACAACCAACCGGAATACTCGGATCGGGACTGCGGGACGGCCTTTCGCTCTACCCGATTCGCTACCAATGGGCGTATGACCTTTACAATCAAGCCGTGGCAAACACATGGTTTCCCAACGAAGTGCAGTTAGTGCAAGATTTGGCAGATTTCGATAAAATGAGCGACGACGAAAAGCACGCGCTTAAGACCGTCATCAGCTACCTCAATCCCAACGAACTCTTGATCAACAAAAGTTTGGCATTTGGTATTTACCCGTACGTCAATGCAGCCGAGGCGCAGCTCTACCTCAGTAAGCAGATGTGGGAAGAGGCGAATCACTTCATGTCATTTGAGTATATTATCGAAACGTTTCCCTTTGATCGTGAAGAGATATACGCAGCTGGTTTTGGTAAAAAGTCACTGGCCGACAAAGCTGACTTCCAAAATAAGCATCTTGATATCATGCTTGATCCAAACCTCGATATTTACAGTATCGAAGGTAAAAAAGATTTTGTACGCAGCCTTGTAGCGTACAACATTGTGCTCGAAGGTATCTGGTTCTACAGTGGTTTCATGGTGGGTATGAGCTTCCGCCAGCGTAATTTGCTACGAAATGTCGGCAGCCTGCTCGACTGGATTACGCGTGACGAAAACCTCCACCTTACATTTGGTATCAATTTACTCCTTACGATTCTCGACGAAAACCCAGAACTCCAAACGCAAGAATTCGCCGATGAAATTCGCCAACTGATCTTGCAGGCAGTTGAGCTCGAAGTAGCGTACAACAACGACATGCTACCAAAAGGCATCTTGGGTCTCAACGCCGACTATGTGAACCAATATGTGAAACATATGACCGATCGTCGACTTGTCGAACTTGGTTTTGACCCAGAGTTTAATGTGCCAAATCCAGCCAAGTGGATGGCGACGGCCAATGATACGCTTGAGCTGGTAAACTTCTTCGAAAGTACCAATACTAGTTACGAAGTGAATACAACCAAGTAGGAAGAATGCGTATGAGTGAACAGCAGAAACCTTTGGTATACATGAGCACCGAAAGTGAGCTCAAGCATGCTGCAGTGACGAGTGCTATGGAGCGAGTTGGAATCTCGGTGGACGTCAACGGTACCAAAGTAGCATCTGGCGTCGATGAGCAGCCGATGACCATGGACGAGACGTATCAAGGGGCAATGAATCGCCACCGTGCGCTGCGTGCACTCGGTAACACCGCGGATTATTACGTAACAATAGAAAGCGGCATGGCGCAGCCGCACCACACAGCCGGCACATATGGCTGCAATGTCATCATTATTGAGCCGACAGGGGGCGAGCCGCAGGTCGGGTTCGCGATAGACGTGGAGTTTCCGCAGGCGGTGCTCGACATGGTGCCGTCGCAGTATTCTGACTACGGAACATGGGCAAAACAGGTGCATGGTGCGACCGAAAAAGATCCGTATCCATACTTCACCGATGGGCATGTGACGCGTCGCAAGACGATCGAAGACGCGGTGTTTAATACCGTGATCCGGCTGATGAATACGCAGCCAAAGTAGCGAGAAATCCACAAGCAATCGTTGGTATTTTTACATACAAAAAACTAACAAAAAACGCTACATGTGGTGTACAATTAAGCATAAGCACCACCAAATAACAACAAGACAAGTAAACGGGGAATAAGGCAAATGAACGCAAATGCAATCATCTCAAACGACATGACACTAGAGGAAAAACTCGCAGCGATCGACGCGGCGATGGCAAATGCTGTGCAACAAGCCAATGATGACGCACAAACAAACGGTACGGCATTTGCACCACTTGATCCAGCTGATTTGACGATGTGCGAAGGCTGTCAATAAGCCTGCAAGCTTAACAGGATTACGAAAATAGACGCTTGCCTCGAAGCGTCTATTTTGTTGTGTCAAAAAAAGTGGCCGCTATCTCTCGAAATCAATCGAGAGATAGCGGCGCGGAGCAAGTGTTACTCCATTTCGTCGCGCCCATCGCGCAGTCGGTAGGCGAGATCGATGGCCAGGGAAGAAGGAGATGTGGCGCAAAACGCTTCATCTGACAGCAGATATCCGAGCTCTTCCCTCAGCCTGCTAGTCGTCCAATTGAGTCCGAGGCGCTTGCGCATCAGGATTATTTCGACAATCCTTTCGATTGGATCTTGCACGGTCGACTGGCGCTGATAAAGAAGTAATCCTAACATGGCGACGCTCCTTGTTCAGTGTGGGGATACCCTACATTTTTATTATACAATTAAAGTTGATATATGTAAATAATTATGTTGGGCGACGTATTCGCAAGGGTCTGCCGGTAGGCATCCGCAACCAGTCAGATTTATGTCACAAAAAAGCAAAAAATTAGCTGTTGTAATTTATATATTCGTGCTATATTGAGCTTATGAATTCTGTCTGACAGGGTGTTTCACCGAAAGTGTACGTTGGCTGTTTTTTACTTGCTGGTCTCGTGAGTATATGTGTTTGGGCGCTAAATATCTCCAATGTAAGTGCGGAGTCGCCGTGGTTTGGCAGTGGCGAGATAGGCTATTCAGCCAAAGTTATGACGGAAACGGTGTATGAGCGCGAGCCGCAGTGTACAACCCAAGAAATACAAGTGACGAAAGATGACTTGCCATACACCGCGGATTCAGACAAAGCAATTGCATGCGTTTTCGACAAAGGTCACTGGAGGTATGCGATGTATGCCCGGTACTATAGGAGTGGCTGGTTGACGTATACGGAGCGTTCAGTGGTGGTTGGGTTTGGTGATGAAAAAATGATGTACAGAGTCGAGGGTTTGCCTCAATATGACCTACCTAAATATACATCCGACCCGGACACTTGGGTGTATGCCTATCAATGTGCTCACCCGAACTGTTCCTGGGGGACGTTTCTTCGAATATTTAAGGATATCCCTTCGAGGCTAGTGAAGAAAACTCGGCCGCATATAGGGACTTACTAT
>CALGUM010000076.1 GCA_937902295.1 uncultured Candidatus Saccharibacteria bacterium
GACCCGACAGACCGATGCGCCTCGAGCGTCTCGGCTGTGCCTGTCGCATCTTTTGTGCCAAGCCCAGTCAGCACCACAGTAGCGTGCACATCAAACGGCGAATCATCCGACTCGTACTCATGCACCGTGTGGACCTGTGCATGGTCATGAGCGACACGTTCTTTTCCTTCTTTAATCCCTTGAGAGATATCTGAGCCCAGAAACGATCCGCCATAAAGTGTGACATAGAGTGCTGCTACGCCGACACACTTAGCAGCTCTCGTAGAGCGCGGCTCGACTTCTGTATCGATCCCCTCAAATTTGCCACCTCGCAAGGTGTTTTCGGGTGTGGCAGGATAGGGGACATCCTCGGCAGTACGTGGCGCCGATGGACTACGGTATTTGTTCATTCGAAGCCTCATGCGTTATAGACTCAGTGTATATCATAGATGGTATAACTACAATTATTTTTGTCTCAATCTGTCCGCCAGAAACAGAACACCTGAAAAATTAAATCGTTAACGGAAGAAAAATAATCTACTCATTGGTAGACTCTTTTCTGTAGCAAAGGTACGCACGCGCTACACCTTAGTGCAGTACATCGTGCTTACCCGCCAGCATCACTCTACGCTTCGTACGTATTAAACTCGCCGTATTCTGGATACTGATCTCGACGCGAGAGGGAAGACTTGCGTATTTTCAAACACTCACCAAGACTTGAGAAACGATCACCGCGCGTAGCGACTATACTGGCAGGGTGCATTGTCTGCTCAATCTTTCCACCATTTGCTACCACAATATCTGTGATTGCTTTTTCTTCTCCTACGAACAGAAGGGGATCTAATGAATTGTATGCATCAATTGTTTCGTTATCACCAAAGCGAATTGCCATGTTGTTGCCATTAGCAAATGTGTCTTTTTTCAACACCTGAGATAAAACGCGTTTTGTTAATATGTTGAGCGAACGAGCGGTATCTACAGATAGCTTTTCACCATGAGTGAATATGCATCCTGCTGTCGCGATCGCCGAATCAGCGGCAGTTGTCCCGAGTCGTTCCTTCATCGCGGCTACCCAGTCAGGTCCTACGAGAGTATCTGCGTCAGTAAACAAGACTTCATTGGCATCCGAGCGATTGCCTGCAACATAGCTGACTCCTAGCTGAAGTGCAGCCATCTTTGCCGGTAATTCCGACCTCAGAACTAACGCTCCCATTTCTTCAGCATACCGTGCTGTATCATCTTCAGATCCGTTTTCAATAACAACCGGTGAGACACTTACTCGACTATGCGCTAAAGATAGTAGTGTCGCTGGCAAATCATGAGCTTCGTTGCGAGCAGCTATCAACACAGGTACACCTGTAGTATGGTCAAAGCGATTAGTACACCATGCACCGCTCTCAGCTACAAGTTGGGAGGAGGGTGTAGATCGAAATTGATGAATTGTTCGTAGACCTAACATAATTTATTGTAATATTTTATCATAAATAGTACATATGTCAATCTAAGTACTCTGGACATACGTGCGTACAAGTTGATACGCATGCGACCTAACCTCCGCACAGACTACATAAACCCATAACGTCGCGATTCTAATAAGTACTAGTGCAATAAGTATCAAAATGACAGACACCAACTTGGCAGGGGTACTAGGAATACTAGGGTATACTCTGCACCAGCTGCGAGTGAGCAAGCTCTCTCGGTCTGGTTTGATTAGCGTACCTGGGTCTCGCGTCAGCTGAAGCTGTCACGACCTAGGTGCGTTGCCAAGCGACCTCGAGTTATAGAAAAGCGACAACCAAATGGTAGTCGCTTTTCTATGGCAGGGGTACTAGGAATCGAACCTAGGTCGTCGGTTTTGGAGACCGATATACTAACCGCTGTACTATACCCCTATAGCATGTACCACTATACCAAGCGTCATCAATATTGTAAATCGTCTACCTTACACTAGTTTCGACCATGCCGCCATTATCTGCTATACTATGAGTCATGAAAGCATTGAATCTGGCCGTACCGTATGTAATCTTCGTCATCGGAAGACCAGGGGTAGGAAAAACTCAGTTTGCGACTAAGTTTTCCGAAACATTCCAGCTGCCGTATATCGAGGCAGATCGGCTCCGTCGCGCAGTCAATGCGCAGCCAGAATTCTCATCCGCAGAACAAGAGACAGTCGACCAGCTCATGACTCTACAAATGAATGAGCTCTTTAAAACAAAAACGAGCTTTCTGCTCGAGGGTAGCACCGAGGCAAAAACTGTTCGTCAGAATCTTGCGAAATTTGCGAAGTCTCAAGGATATGAACCATTGTTTGTGTGGGTACAAACAGATCAGGCTACTGCCCGAACCCGTGCGACTAAGGCAAGTCGTTTCAATAAGCACAAGACAATCTTGCTATCAGATGAGCGATTTGATCAACTCTCACGTCGCTTTACTGCCCCAAGCGAAACCGAAAAGCCAGTGGCAATTAGTGGCCAACACACCTATGGATCTCAAATCAAAAGTGTACTCAAGCGCT
>CALGUM010000077.1 GCA_937902295.1 uncultured Candidatus Saccharibacteria bacterium
GGATTTGAACCAACGACCTTCGGGTTATGAGCCCGACGAGCTACCAGACTGCTCTACCCCGCGATACAGACACTATCATACCAAAAACCTTCGAACATAGCAAGCCCTAGGCGGCGCGTTTGCTAGCTGCTTACTCGTACAGCTGCGACGCGAACTGCCTCGCTCCAACTCAAGAATGCATGAGGAGTGTTTGCAACTTCGCTTGCGGTAAGCTCGTGCTTGACGGCGAGCGCAAGCTCATGGATGATCTCTGCGGCATGGGGTGCAACCACTGTTGCTCCGATTACCACGCCTTTTCGGTCTGCGATAATTTTTACAAACCCATCACGAAAATCACTCGTATTGCTGCGGGCGATAATATTGAGCGGTGCCAGGCCTACCTTAACATCGAGATCACGCTTGAGACACTCGTCTTCTGTCATGCCGACCGACGCTATGCCAGGGAAGGTGAAGGTCAGGCGAGGTGAGGCTGTGTAATCCGGAGTAAGTTTATTTTTGTGCAAGATATTATGCGCAACGATACGGCTTTCGAGGAGTGCCGTGTGAGTAAAGCTATTGCTGCGGCCGAGTACATCACCCGCGGCATAAATGTGCCTGGCTGTGGTCTGGAGGGTGTCGTCGACTTCGATGCCTTTTGGTGTGTAGGTGACACCAGCGTTTTCTAATCCTAGGTCGACTTCTGGGACGCGGCCAGCCGCCACAAGTACTTCGTCCACGCGCACAGAATGCTCGACACCGCCACGGGTGTAGGTGACTCGTTTGGCGATGTTCTCTTTTTCTATAGCGAGCGTGCGTGTCTGTGTGAGTATGGTTGCGCCTTTGTGATCGGTGAGTAATTTGGCCATCAACTTTCCCACGTCTTCGTCTTCGTGTGGCAAAATACGTCCAGCAATATCGGCAACATATACCTTTGTACCGAAGATTGCCATCATCTGCGCAATTTCAATCCCTATCGATCCACCGCCAATAATATACAGTGACTTGGGTGGACGCATTGCTTCGAGAATTGTACGTGGAGTGAGGTAGGGTATCATGTCGAGGCCTTGGATGTCGGGTAGGCTCCATTTGGATCCCGAGGCGACCAGAAAGTGTGCAGCGGACAAATGGCGGCGATTGACACTTATTTCGTGCGGCGAGATAAAATGCGCTTTTCCTTGGAATGTGGCGATACCTTCACGTTCATAATATTTGCGATTACCGCCCGCGCCAGTGCGTTTGACAGCAATATCTTTCCACTTGTGGATGCTGGGGTAGTTATAGCTCATAGTACTCGAACGGAGGCCAAATCGGGCACCGTGCCGAGCCTCTTCGTAGAGGTGGGCAGCATGGAGCAGTGCTTTTGTTGGAACGTCGCTCCAGTTCGGTGAGTCGCCACCAAAAGTGTCGGCTTCTATAGCAGCAACACGTTTGCCAGCACGCGCCGCGATAGTAGCAGCAGCGCTGCCGCCGGCCCCAGTGCCGATTACGATTAAGTCAAAGTCGAATTTTTGTTTTTTTGCCATAAGAGCCCCCTTTATATTGTGTGCCTATGATGTTCGTAGATATATGCAGCGCCTGGATTGTAGCGGGTTAAATGTTTACTTGCAATACGGCGGAGGTCATGACTGGTAACTTCTGGTCGTTCTCGGAGCCACCGTTCCACGCCCGTGCAAACCTTATCGGCAGTATTGTCTGCTTCGCCGTCGTGGCTACGCTCACTGAGTAGGGTAAGCTTGAGGCTGCGATGAAGTTTAGCTCGGTCATAATGTTCCGATGGTCGCATGCCTCTCGATTTAATAATATTGGCGAGTGGAGCGGTCATAGCGACACACCTCCCGCCGCAAGAGGCAGTACAAGCACCTGATTGACGTAGAGATAAAATCCAAGCACGAACAGGGCAGACCCAGCGCTAAACTGCAAAAACTGTTTGTTAGTTTCTCGCCACTTCTGGATGCCACTCAAGCGATGACCACCACTCACGAGTAGTGCGACAATACCAAGGGATGATACCGAAAGAGCGATATAGAGCAAGATACAGATAAGCTGTAACATGGGGTCGAGTGGCAAGATGGTTAACACCGCAACGCTGAGGGGTGCAATGATAAACAGAAGTTCGCCAAGCACACTGGCAAGACCGAGCGCAAATGCCTCGGCAGTATTTCTGGTGCGCTTGCTGCGCTCGGCCAAGAAATCGGCGGTTCTGCGTGGTATCCACAGGAGCGTACCTCGGTCTTTGCGGTAGTAGAAAAGCCACACCGCTAGTCCGACGCCAAACAACATCCCGCAGGTGGCGGCCCAGACTACCGGTGGTACTGTTGTGCCAACAATCTGTTGCAGCGCAAAACCAAGCGTACAGATCAGCAGAGTTGTCATAGCTGCAGCACCAAAACCAAAGCCCCCTAGTAGGCTCACGAGTCTGGCGTGACTACGGCCAAAACCAAGCGTGTGTCCGCTCATGAGAGTGAGCGTACTGATACTAAGCTGGAAACTTGCATGGATCAGTGCCGCAAGGCACACGATCGAGATGGCGATGATATCTGTCATAGGTGTCTGTTTTTATAATGCCTCATGTATATTTATAGCATAAGCGTCCGACACTAGTCAAAAATAGGGCATATTACTATTGCTTTTTTTGTACGCTTATGGTAATATAAGAGTATTAGAACATAACAAAAACAAAAAGGAAATATATGCTTAATTTTGAATTACGTGACATCGCAGCTGACACTCCAGCACAAGAGACAGAGAGTGTTGTTGATCGTCAGGAGATGAACGCACGACTCGGAGAGCTCGCTGCTCGCTTGACAGATCGACTCAACACACTAGAATTCGCAGAAGTATTACTAGGTGATGAAGAGCTTGACACAGAGTTTAGTCTCGTCAATTAACTATCGCTGAGTACTAGATAAAACGCCAGCCATCTGCTACAATAACCTGTGTATTTGCAGATGTGGCAGCGTAGCTCAGTTGGTTAGAGCGCAGGACTCATAAGCCTGAGGTCACAAGTTCAATTCTTGTCGCTGCTACCAAAGAAATGATGTTAGAACCACGGTCCTCAGGGGCCGTGGTTCTTTCTTTTTCCCATGACATCGCACCCCTGGGTCGTTCGATGGCAAGAGTTTTGTATTCGCTTTTTTTGTGCCGTATGGGCTTTACAGTTCAATATTTTGAGCGTATAACTGGAATATGGTAAGAGAAAACAGTGGTCGCACAAACAGATTTGGAGTTATATCTCTGTTTCGCGCTGCTGTGACATATATCAATACACCATAGTTCCGCACGCGCGGACTTTTTTATTATTCTCTTTTTGGGTGCAGGGAAGAGGCTATTTTCTATATGAGGAGTAACTATGGAAAAGCATAATTTATCAGGAGTACAGGACGAAATACAGGCGGCCTGGGATGAGTTTAATGAAATATTCACGAAGTCGAGTGATACATCTCCACTTGGAGAGCATGCGGTGCACGAAGCATTTACATTGCTCGGAGAGGTCGAGAGTCCGTATGAAGATTTGCGCAGCGACCTCGAGGCGCGCGTAGTGGAACAGCCTACGGCGATTGATGCAATTATCTCGGCAATGGAACAATCTCACGCTCGCCTTGATTATGACAATCGTCCGATCGCAAGCCTTGCATTTTTAGGGCCAACCGGCACGGGTAAAACTGAGTCTGCCCGCGCACTCGCAGAGGCACTGAGTGGGAGTGGAGTGGAAAATCTTGTGAAGATTGATTGCTCAAATTTTTCACGAGGTCACGAGGTGGCACTCTTGACAGGCTCACCTCCGGGGTATGTGGGGGAGAAGGTTACTCCAATACTCGCCAAAGAGAACATTGAAAAGCCAGGCACTGTAGTGTTGTTCGACGAAATAGAAAAGGGCGCACCAACCCTACGTGATTTGATGCTACAGATTATGGACGATGGTAAAATTCGCTTGAACCGGGGTGATGAGACAAACTTCCGTGACACAGTGGTGATTATGACAAGCAATCTTGGGGCTGCCGAGATGGCGCGCGAGGTGTCTGGCCGAAACCTCGGATTTAGTTTCGGTGGCAAGCAGTTCGATGCAGAAAAAGTCGATACTGTGGCACGCAATAGTTTCAAGAAGGCTTTTCGCCCGGAATTTATTAATCGACTTGATGATATGATCGTGTTTCATCCACTGAGTGAATCGGGATTGTCAAAGGTGCTTAATGTGAAACTAGGGGATCTCAATGGTCTATACGAATATGAATATGGGATAAGATTAACACTGAGTGAATTAGCCCAACAGCACCTCGTAACTACTGCGGCTCGTGAACCAGAATTCGGGGCGCGTCCATTGGTGCGTGCGCTCGAAAAGCAGGTTCAGGCAACGTTCGGCCGTTATTTGGAGGCCGGAGCAATCGGCGACGGTACTCACGTACACGTGTATCATCAAGATGAAGTTGAGCCGATTAGGACTTCTATATCGGATTCACCATTTGTATTTGCTAAACGTTCCGACGATACACTCATGGGAAGAGTGCCGTACGAGCCATTTAAGGAGCCCATCTCTCCTGAGAGTGTCGACACTGCTGAAGCTATCGAACCATAAGGCGGAGTAGTTAATAACCACTATGTCTCTGTCACGGTTATGGAGTAGAGGGTGACAGTTAACGATCTAGATTGATGAGCTTCGCGAGAGCAATCGCAACAATCCAGTAGACAACAATTGCCACTATACTACTGGTATCTACGTATACCCGGGTGTAATCTGGCTGTGCAAAAATACCGGCAAATGGCACGACAAATATCGCGCTTAGATTGTAGACGAGGTCTACAAACGGAGTCTCTGGGTTGGCATTGAATAGCAAAAGTACAATTCGCAGTATAAGTAGTGCTGCGATAACTCCTACGACATACCAGATGAGTCGGGTAAGGATGGTGCGCATATTGTTGATGCTATGTTTTCTGTTGCTCATGATAGCATTAGCGTACCACAAATGAAGTGGATTTGTCATGGAGCGATCGACTACTCACTCGTGATTAGTGTAGGGAGGGTGCATGGATGCGCGCAAAGTGGTAAAATAAGACCAACGCACCATGACACACACTAGTTTGCCCTGTGCACTCAAAGCGTCCCTCTGGCAGCAATAAATTATTCATCGTCTTCGGTTTTTTGCAGGAAACGGGCAAAAAAACGGACGAAAAGTTATCAGACGTTTCTCTAAACATTATAATTTGGAGATTTTTTGCGATGAATGATGAACTTTTTTTGGACGAACGCGTAGAGGTAGTGGCGACATTTGGTACGGGGCTCAATCCATGTGTGCCGGTAAAATTTCGAAGGACGAACGGACGCGTGGTGGAGATTTCGGAAATAGGGCTGCGTCACCCCACGCAACAAGGCGCGCGTACTGTGCATATATTTGATGTCACAGATGGGGCAGCGGATTATCGACTGGCGTTTGACAGTGAGCGCCTCACCTGGCGGCTGCTGCGCGAAGGAGATCGACTATGATAGCGCGCGATAGGTATAATGATGCGACGCCGACCGTGATGCATATCGATCTCAATAGCTGCTTTGCGACCGTCGAACAGCAGGCGCGCCCTATGCTACGTGGCCGACCGGTCGCGATCGTGAATCGTCGCACCGAACATACGATGATCGTGACGGCCAGCTACGAAGCAAAAGCCGCTGGAGTCAAACTTGGCATGAGGCTACGAGACGCGAAAAAGCTGTGTCCCGACCTCATCGGGCTCGAGAGTGATCCGGCGAAGTATCGCTATGTCTACCACGAACTGCTCCGCATTATGAACGACTATAGTGCGCATGTGCGCATGAAGAGTATCGACGAAGGGGTGATTGATTTTGCCCAGGCGCCGCAGTCAATTCGTGCGCGCGGTCTTGAATCGATCGGACACGAGATTAAGCAGCGCCTTCGTGATGAGATTGGTTGTGCGATGCGTTGCAACGTGGGAATCGCCACCAATCGATTTCTCGCCAAGACGGCAGCAGGACTCCATAAACCAGATGGACTCGATGTGATTACCGCACAGACACTGCGCCGCGCGTTTGGCACGATGGAGCTCACTGATATTACTGGCATCGCCTCGCGCAATGCAGCGCGGCTTAATAGCGCAGGTATCATGACACCGCTGCAGTTTCTTGATGCCGACGAACGATTGCTGCGAATGCGGGTATTTAGAGGGGTCAACGGTACAAAATGGCATCAGCGACTGCGGGGTTGGGAAGTCGACGAAGTTGATTATGATATGAAAAGCGCTGGACGACAGTTCGTGCTAGACGGGTATGATCTGTCTCGTGATCAGATTCTCAAGAGGCTGCATCATCTGTGCGAGGCGACTGGTAAAAAGATTCGTTCGCAGGGAAAAGTAGCACGCGCAGTGCAGGTCTGGGCAACAGTTCACCAAAGGTCGGGTTCGTACCACGAGCCGGCGCGGGGTGGATGGGAGGCGCACAGCGGCCAGTATTGGCAGGCTAAGCATCGTAGCGTGCTGCCGTTTTTCTCGGATCAGGCGATCTATGAACGTGCGCGGCAGTTGTTTTTGCAGGCGCCAGATAATCTGCGTGCTATCGGGGTGACAGTATATGACCTAGAGAATGACGACAATCCACAGCTGAGTTTATTTGGCGATGAGGTGGCACGTGAGCGCAGTGTCGCCGGCACAATCGACACCATTAATAATCGGTACGGCGCGCATAGTATTCATAGTGCCGATACGCTTGGGATGTATCGGGCGATTGATGCAAAGATACCATTTGGTAGCACTCGGTATCTCTAGAAAACCGCTTGCGCTTAGAGATACGGCTATAGTACACTCGAGGTATGAACACGAGGGTGGGGTGCGACAAGAGGGATTTACGATAGTAGAGTTATTGATCGTTATTGTAGTTATTGGTATCCTCGCGGCTATCACGATAGTGGCGTTTAATGGTGTGCAGAATAGAGCGCATAACACCGCTGTGCAGAATGACTTGAGTAACCTTGCAAAACAAGTGCGGGCATATCATGCGATGGAGGGGCGTTATCCCTCTCAAAGTGCCTTTTTTAATGCCGCAGGTGGTATGAACCTTAAGGTGTCAAAAGGATCGTACACCACTTCGCAATACAATATGTACTACTGCACCGATATAAATACAAGGCCACGTGCGGGTGAACGCTTTGGTATCGCCGCTCGCTCCAAAACTGGACAGACCTACACTATTTCTTCGACGGGCGGGCTTGCAACTTCCACTAGTTCGCCGCAGTGGCAGTCGGCCTGTGGTGCTTTCGGTGAGACAGTGCTTGAAAATATCGAATTCAATTATGGGTATAACCTGTCGACAAGCAGCTGGCAGTACGTGTTTGCTGACTAGTCTAATACGAGATCGCTGCTCCCGGATGTGTCTCGGGTGTATACTTAAACCATGAATAAAAAAACATTGTTATTTTTCGCTTTCCTCGGTATGACGATCGGCAGTCTAGTACCGATGCTATTTGGTGACTACAATTCTTTTGATATCTGGGCGGTTCTAGGTGGTTTTCTGGGTGGCATGGCAGGTATTTGGCTTGGTGTCTGGGTCAGTAAACGATTTGGTGACTAGCTGGTAGAGAGGCTAATATGTTAGATATGGCGAGCGCACCCACAGCGTATTCAAAAAGTATCACGCAACACCGCTACGTTATAGCGGTGAGTGGCGGTGTCGACTCTGTCGTGCTGCTGGATGTGTTGTATCGCCGTGGTATTCGTTCGCTAGTTGTGGCACATGTAGATCACGGCATACGACCAGACAGTGCGGATGACGCAAAGTTCGTAAAAGAGCTGGCAGCTCACTACGACCTACCATTTGAGACGGTACGCTTAGAGCTTGGTGCAGATGCAAGCGAAGACCAGGCTCGGCGTGGTCGATATGATTTTCTTCGCACGGTTGCAAAAACACACAATGCGCATATTGTAACAGCACATCATGCAGATGATGTGGTGGAAACGGTAGCCATCAATCTCCATAGAGGGACTGGTTGGCGTGGGCTGGCGGTATTTGGTGCAGAAGACATATATAGGCCGATGACTGTATGGTTTAAAGATGAAGTGGTGCGGTATGCTAAGGTGCACCATTTGCGATGGCGCGAAGATTCGACGAACGCAAGTGATAAATATTTACGCAATAGGATCCGCGCACGTGTTGCGGGCATGGACGTGCAACAAAAGTTAGAAATTTTGGCGTTGTGGCGTCATCAGTGCGCGGTACGTACAGAGTTACAACGTGAGGCTCAGCGCCTGGCTACCAACCAGCGCCACCTATATATTATGACTCCTCGCTCGGTTGCCTCCGAAATATTGCTCGCTACTCTCAACATCCCCTTGACGCGTCCACAGGTGGAGCGGGCATTGATCGCTATAAAGACTGCTCGACCTGGTGCGATACATAGTTTGAATGAAGGGTATTGTTTGCAGTTTGGTATAGATGATTTTGCACTAGTGCAGCGCAAAAAATGATACAATTGATAGTAGTGGGAAAATAGATTGACTTATCAATAGAATCAGAAAGGGGCCATGGTTGGTTTATGGCGACAAAAAAACGTCCAAATCCGAAAAACAAATCTAATATGACAAACTACTTGAGGTTGTCACTTTTTTGGGCGATTATTATCGTTGCGGCTTTGTCGCTCATGGCGATTTTTTCACCTCAGCAGGAGCTTGATGAGGTACCGGTTTCGAAAGTTATCGAACGTGCAAATAAGGGTGAGATTAAACGAATTGAAGGCCAAGGCGGTGAACTAACAATCACTCCGCGTGGAGAGGATGAGCCAACGCAGACCTCTTATGTCCAAGGCGGTGTCAGTACGTTGCTGCGTGATGAAACGCTCAGCGAAGAGGGTCGAAGTGTCGTGATTGACGACAAGGCGCCATCAGAAACGAGCAGTATGCTGTGGAATATTGCTATCATTATGATCCCGGTTATTTTGATTATCGGTTTCTTTATGTTTATGATGCGCCAAGCGCAGGGCCAAAATAACCAGGCGATGGGCTTTGGTAAAAGCAAGGCAAAACTCTATGGTCTCGACAAAGAAAAAGTTGTGTTCGGTGATATTGCCGGCAACGATTCCGCCAAGCAAGACCTTGAAGAGGTAGTTGATTTCCTCAAGCACCCAAAGAAGTACGAACAGCTCGGAGCAAAAATTCCAAAAGGTGTACTACTTGTTGGTAATCCAGGTACAGGTAAAACGATGCTGGCTCGAGCTGTAGCAGGTGAGGCAAATGTGCCATTCTTCTCTATCTCAGGTTCTGAGTTTGTCGAGATGTTTGTGGGTGTTGGTGCATCACGTGTACGTGACCTTTTTGCAAAAGCCAAGAAAAATTCACCAGCGATTATCTTTATCGACGAAATTGATGCCGTCGGCCGTAAGCGCGGTAGCGGTATGGGCGGTGGTCATGACGAGCGCGAGCAAACACTCAACCAAATTCTTGTGGAGATGGACGGATTTGAGACAGGCACCAACGTGATTGTCCTCGCAGCCACAAACCGCGCTGACGTGTTGGACGCGGCGCTCCTACGACCTGGCCGATTCGATCGACGCACTAACATTATGTTGCCAGAGCGAAAAGACCGCGAAGCAATCCTGAAGGTGCATTTCAAGAACAAGCAAGTCGATAGCACAGTGAATCTCGATAATCTCGCTGCAAAAACAGCAGGTAGTAGTGGTGCCGATCTTGCAAATATTGCCAACGAAGCCGCAATTATTGCAGCTCGCCGTGACGCAAAAAAGATTAGCAACGCAGATCTCACTGAAGCGTTTGAAAAAGTAGCGATCGGGCCGGAGAGAAAAACGAAGGTGATGAACGAAAAAGAGAAAGAACTGACCGCCTACCACGAGGCTGGGCACGCCATCGTAGGACACATCTTGCCTGATAGCGACCCAGTGCACAAGGTTACGATTATTCCACGCGGCAGTACAGGTGGAGTGACATGGTTCTTGCCTCCAGAAGATAAAAGCTA
>CALGUM010000078.1 GCA_937902295.1 uncultured Candidatus Saccharibacteria bacterium
TGACCGCAACGGGTCGGCCAGGTATTATTACGTCGGAAGTTGTCCCCCACGGGGCGACGGTGATTGATGCAGGTACAGCCAGTGAAAATGGGGTAATACGCGGGGATATTGAACCCAGTGTGTATGAGCGAGATGATATCTCCATAACACCACGCATCGGCGGCGTCGGTCCACTGACAGTAGCAGCGGCATTTGATAATGTGCTTCGCGCAGCTCGCGCGCGTACGCAGCAACAAGCAAGCGACGCTTAGGCGACGCCCAGAACCTCTTTTACTCTGGCTACAACTTGGCGCGGGGTGAGATCGGCCTTTACGATGTAGCCGCTAATATCATATTGTTTGAGCTCTTTTGGTGATTCTTCTTCGCCGAGATTGGTAAGAATAATCACAGGCACAAACTTGCCCCAGTCGCTCCCACGGATTTCCTTGAGGGCGGAAAGTCCATCAACTTCTGGCATCTGAAGATCGAGGAGTACAAGGTCGGGCTTGAAATTTTTTACCAGGGCCACACCAGTACGACCATCTGCCGCAAGTTGCACATCAAACCCTTCACTTTCGAATTTCATGCGATACATTTGATGGATAGCTGAGTCGTCTTCGATGATGGCAATTTTTGTCATACTATTAACTATACAAGATTAACCTGTATAGTAATAGGTAAAATAGCAAGGAGAACAAAGAGATGAGAAGATTTGAAGTAGCACCGACGATTCGAACGGATGTGTTTCAGGATTCTCCCGAAAGTCAATTGGCTATCACCTCTTTTGGTCCGGAACGAGACGATGCGCTTGCGACCGGAGTGCGCGCCGGGTATCATTTGCTGCGCAAGCAGGTGTATGTAGATGAGATGCAGTTTTTGGATGGAGAAGCAGTGGCCTGCGATGGTGGCGAATATGATCATGACGACAGGCGTTCGCAGCATTTTGCGGTGTTAGAGAATCAGTACGATGGGCAAAGTGCAGCTGTGATTGCAAGTATGCGCTTAATCGCCAAGACAAAAGATAGCCCTGCGAAGCTACCTGTTGAGGAGTTTGCTCCGAGTCTCTTTACAGAAGGGGATATACCAGAAAATGGCGTGGAAGTATCTAGGTTTATTACTCGCCATACGGACCAGTCTTTTCGGCGCTTTGGCCGAGATGTATTGTTCGGCGGTGCGCTGGCGCATATCATAGGCAACGACTTGCAGCCTACGTATGCACTTGTTGAAGATAGCTTAGAGATGCATCTGCGACGTATTGGGGTACCGGTAGAGAGAAAGGGTGAATACCAGTGGGTAGAAGAGTATAACTCGGAAAATGCAGTGATTGAGATAGATACAAATTTAATGGCCAAGAGGTTCGGCAAGCATGTACTTGATAGATCAGCTGCATTAGGTGGTGGAATTGAGTTTTTTACTCCAAACTTTGAAGGTGAAAGAGGATCTGCGTAGCATCCATGACATCGCGCGGATACGAAACGAGAAATTTAGGGTTCTGGAGCAGGCAGGAGCAGGAGTGTCTCGAGGCTTCCAAGGTTGCCGTGATTGGCGTTGGAGGTGATGGTTTCCAGCTCGGAGCTAAGCTCGCAATGATGGGAGTGGGTGAGATTCGTGCTGCAGACCCGGATGTGTTTGAGATTGAAAACTCCAATCGAGTGATTGGTTCGAGGAGTAGTACATTGGGTCAAAACAAAGCCAAGGTATTTCAAGAGTATGTCGCAGAGATGCCACAGGGCACAACTGTGCGCACCTACGAAGACGGCGCAACAGAGGAAAATATCGATGAAATTGTACGCGGTGCTGACCTGATAGTCGACGAGTCCGAACTGCGCTATTTGCATGTCGCGACGATGATTGCGCGCAAGGCAATCGAATACGAAGTGCCCGTATTATCTGCGATGAACATAGGCTTTGCTGGAGTCGTTACATCTTACCAGCCTAATTATAGCTCGCATGGTTTTCACAAGGCGATGGGGGTTGATCCGCAGATGCCCCTGGAAGATGTGCGAGGTCAAGCTGTTGAATACGATAAAGTGATTCCATATTTGCCGAGTTACGGCGACTATAAAGTTTTGAGGGCAGTGCACAACGGAGCGCCATTACCGTCTATATCACCAGGGGTAGATATAGCGTCTGGGATTGGTGCAACCGAAGCCTTTTTGCATTTAGTCCATAAAAATGGCAACAACCGCAAGCAGCCAGTATGGGCACCGAAGTATCGCTATTATGATGCGTATAGTCAAAAAGCTGGCGTTATACGACATCCTAGGCTATCGTATTATACAGGAGCACTTGCGCTGACGGCTAAAACAAAACTTGGTCTTAATCCAACTACAAGCTATCCAGTGCACAATTCCGCAAATTAAATGAATGGGGATGCAATGCAATATATGTCGGGCGCATATATTATCGATATGATAATTGTTGTCGTACTGCTCACACTGGCAGTGCTAGGCTTAGCTAATGGTGGGTATGGACGTCGTCTTACAAATATCTTCGCACTGTTTGCTCTTAGTGTGGCAGTCTGGGTGCCGACCAATCATGTGAGTAACAGTTTATCGCTTGATGAGTCTGTCGTACAAATTGCAAATTATATCGTGTTTCCGACTGCATTCTTGGCGCTTTGTAGCCTTATGCTACTGCTCGCCGAGTTGACACGCGCCAAACATATCAAACGGTTTGCCTATTGGAGTCTTGCAGTGTTACTGCCAATATGTGCAATATCTCCGACAGATTTGCTAGTCGAAAGTATAGAAAAACAAGGTAGCGTGTACGCAGTTATGTTCGGGCCTCTTCTGCCGCTCTACGGCCTTGGTCTTGGCTATATGACTGCGGTAGTGTTGTGGGCGTGCATTTATGGTCTACGCACCTTGACAGGGGTGAATCACAAGCAGTTTAAACTGATCGCACTTACACTCGTGGTGTGTCTTCCTATTATTCTGTCGCTTTTGTTCATCTTACCTTCACTTACCGGGATATTTACATTTACGGAGTACGGCGTTTCTCCACTTGCGCTTGTAGTCCTCGCTATTTTTTACAGTATTGTGAAGTACCAGCTTTTTGACGTAAAGCGCGCAGCTGTGAGAAGTCTCGTGTACGTATTGACGCTTGCGAGCCTGGCGGTCATATATATAATTGTGGCTCATGCATTGTCGAGAGTTGTTTTTGGCGATATTGCATCTGATTTTATAAACGGCATCGACCTTATCAACATGACACTCGCGCTTGTATTGGCGTTCTTATTCCAGGGAGTTAAAAGATTCTTTGACCAATTGACAGACAGTATATTTTTCCATGATTCGTATAGGCCAGAAGATTTCTATGCAGACATTAACAAATTACTGTCTTCTCGCATGAGTTTGCGTGGGTTGTTAAGAAAAGTAGCGCAAAGAATCGTGCTCAATATGAAAGCTGAGTCGGTGTTTTTCTTTGTTTATACACAGGAGAACTCAGAATATTTAGTAGCAGGCAACGGACACTATCCAAGATTGCCTGCGTCTGACGTGGTGCAGCTCGAGGATTTTTTCTCAAAAACACCTCGCGAAATTGTAGTAAGAGATTCCATAGGGGTAGACCATCCGCTGAACCAAGTGATGCACGTTCGCGGTCTTGCACTGTTATTGCCACTCTATCAGGCGAAGCGGCTTGTCGGTCTCGTTGCGCTCGGTGAACATCAGAGCGGACGGTATACGCCAAAAGACATTCGTGTGCTACAAACAGTCGCTGGAGAATTGGTGATTGCAATAGAAAACTCATTATCGGTGCTCGAAGTTGAGGAACTTAATGCAACGCTCAAGCATCGCGTGGCAGATGCCACAAGTGCGCTGCGTAAATCAAATATCCAGCTGCGTCATTTAGATGAAGTAAAGGATGAGTTTTTGAGTATTGCCTCGCATCAACTACGAACTCCACTCACGAGTGTAAAAGGATATATTAGCCTAGTGCTCGATGGCGATGCTGGTCGTATTAACAAGCAGCAACGAGAATTACTCAATGAAGCCTTTTCGAGTAGTCAACGTATGGTAAATCTCATCGAGGATTTTTTGAATATGTCACGTCTGCAGACTGGTCGGTTTGTGATCGATGCAAGAGAAAGTGACGTGGTCAAAATGATAACTGACGAAGTGGCGCACCTCGAGACAGCAGCTCATGCGAGGCGTTTAACGCTCAAGCTAGAAAAAATAGGCGACTTGCCTGCAACCATGCGTGTCGACGAAAATAAACTACGACAAGTGATCATGAACTTCATCGATAACGCCATGTACTATTCTCATCCAGAGAGCGATATAAATATCTTTGTGGAGCGCCAGCAGGAGTATCTAGTATTTCGAGTGGTAGACACCGGTATTGGTGTGCCTGCAGTAGCCCAGCAGCACTTATTTGGGAAATTTTATCGGGCTGGCAATGCACGCAAACGGCGCCCAGACGGTACGGGTGTAGGTTTGTATCTTGCCAAAAAAGTTGTGATTGCGCACGGTGGAGAGATTATCTTTTCGTCGAAAGAAAACGAAGGTAGTACGTTTGGGTTTAAGCTGCCAATTGTTGACACTCTAGCCAAAAATAACACGAAATAGTTCGAACAGAAGATAGGCGATAATAGTCACGATACCCGCAGTGATCAGCACGGGTTTGAGGACGCGTTTACGTTCATGCCACCAGAGCTGGGCACGGTTACGCTGTACTGCTTCGACACGGATGGTTTGTGGACGGACAGCAGTTGATCCAGCGCCCGTGTAGGGCTTGTTTCGTTTCTTCTTTTGTTTGCTCATATAGTTAGTATATCAAAATCACCCCTGATGTACAGGGGTGATTCGATGAAACTGACAGGTCAGTAATCAGATGAGCGGTCAGTCTCAGTTTAGCCGAGTGTTCGGCGAGCAGTTACTGCATATCCCGCGATAAGCGCGACGAGTGCAAGTCCTGCCATTGTGACGGTGCCGTTTGAAACACCGGTCTTCGGAAGTTCAGTTGGAGTAACTGGTGTCACCGGAGTAGTTGGTGTCACTGGAACTTCTGGAGTATCACACTTACTCAGATCAGTTGTGTGACGATTTTCGTCGAACTCATCTTCGCGGATAGTGATAACTTTGTTTGTCTCAAGCTCACACACAACTATCTTGCCTGGTTCTGGCACTGGTGGTTCACACTCGATGTCTACAGTGACATCTGCAGTATCTTCGATATAGCCACCGTCGACAGTAGTACGAATCTTGTTTGTGAGTGTCTTTGCACCACATTCAAGCTCGTCTTTAGTTGCAACCTTTGCGTTGAACTTGACGTAAGCAACTGAGTTAGGCTGATAGTCACCGATATTGATGCCTTCTGGCTTTGTAAGGTTATCACTTACTTTAGTAGGTGTCGTATGTACGGTGTTCTTAAGGTACGTAGAACCTGGTACGTAATTGATACCCTGTGGTAGTGTATCGCGTAGTACTACGTTGTTCTGACGTGTTTCGCCTGAGTTTTTGTAAGTGATTTGGTATTCTACCTCATCACCAGGATTCGCGGCGATGCTTTTGTGCCACGCAGTTTCGCCAGATTTGCGTACTTGCTTCTGTGTCTCAAACTTATTCGTTGGAGCAAACTGTGGTTTAACACGGAATGAAAGGTAACCCGCATATTCAAAACAGCCAGGAACTTTGCCGTCCATCTTGTCGTAGCCAAGTAGCGCACCGCGCTGATCAAATACAGTCTCTGGAATGTCAAAAGTACCCTTATTAGTCTCATACTTCAATGTACCTGGAACGTACGCGATGTTGAAGTCTTGTTCGCCTACAAATGTGGCGTGATCGTATACAGTACCTGGAGTCGCATTGCTCGCAGTCACTGCACCATCAACTTGTACTGATCGTCCAGTTGCAGTTGGTAGTGTAACAAGTGCTTTGGTGTTTTCAGCTACAAGGTTGAGATTGTCAGCTGCGTTATTATGTACATACATGCGCACAATATATTCTTTGCCAGGCTCTACGTTCATTTCATCATGCCAAAGGTTTGGCGCTGATGCTTCGCGGATACCGACGAAGTTTCGTTCGTCACCGATATTAGGGTTGTTAGTGATTGAGTTGAACGTGACATGTTCTGCCGGCTGTTCAATAGTGTAGGTCGTCCGGGTAGGACCCCATGCGTATAGGCTTGCTGGAATAACTATCGCTGCTGCAACAATTGCAACCACTGCGGTAGTTTTCGATTTTCCCTTGCGCAATACTTCGAGTATAGTACTCATAATTGCCTCCTCTTAACGTCAATCTGTCTCGCAGATAAGATTGACGGGTTTAATTCGTTTATTACTATATATCTTAATTTGCAATATGTCAATATTATTATAAATAATGCTTATGCATTATTGTGACTGACCGAATTGTTAATGTTCGTCGGTGTATGAATATCAGGCTATGTCGAGCATAAAGGTGTCTAGCCGGAGCTAGCTCTTGGTCACTCTGGATGAGTGGTAGAGCTAGCTCACGGCGTCGACGTGAATCTTGCTGTTAGAACCCTCCGGGATCTCCAGGGGGTGCACCGCCACCGCCATTGTCCACCTCGGGGGTGGGAATGACGATGGGCGCCGGCTCCGGGGTGGAGCCGACAGGGGGTGCAGCCGGTTGCGGAGGGGCAGGTGGTGCAGGCGGCACATACGGAACCGCCGGGGGCGGCGTCCATGGCTGCTGCACGCCAGGTCCGGGGTTCACATTCGGGCCTCCACCGATCGGCGCATTGCCGCGGGGGTAGGGATCCGCACCGGGAACCTTCGGCGCGGGAGGCGGCGGAGGCTGTGTCGTACCCGGGGGCGGCGACACAGGCGGCGGGCCGGGAGGATGTGTCGTCACCGGCGGCGGTCCGCCACGTCCCGGAGGAGGCGGCGTGACAATCGACGGCGTGTCGGACGGTGGCGGTCCACCACGTCCCGGAGGAGGTGGTGGGGGGCCGTTCTTGATGACTGCCTGAGGCAGCCACCAGATGTTGAGGCAGTCGACGAAAATTCCGGCGTCTGCTCTCAGCCCGCCAACTTTACCCTCGCGGTAGGCGAGTGGAGAAAGCGACACACGGACCATCTTGCGACAATCCGTGAAATCCTCCATTTTGTCACCTTCGAGTCCGCGTGTATTGATGATGCACTGGTGACGGACAACCGACAACTTGTCAGCATCGTTGCCAATCAGTGCACGCGCATCCTTACGCGCAGCCTCGTCCGACTTCTCGCCGACACTCATGTTGAACACATGGATTACCCGTGTGTCCACATCGGTGGCCTCGCCCCAGGTTTCGACATCATTCCAGTCGAAGCCTGTCTTCGCCTTGCGGGCATTGACACCATCCTTGTACCACTGCTGGTCACCAATGCAGGTAACCAACTCAGCCCAGTTTCGTACCGGGCTGCACTTCATCGCGTCCGCATAAGTTGCGGGCGAACGCGGGTCGGAGGTGGTGTCGACAGGTGCAGGCGTGCGCCCGACCTGATCGACCAGCGGCAAGCTTCGCAGCTGGCCATCGGAGTCGCGAACTCCCGCATCGCCGTCGGACGGCGCCGGAGCTGTCTCTGTATCGCCGTCAGACGGCGTGGGAGTTGTCTCCGGGTCGTCACAGGCAGGGGAGGCTTTACGCTCCCGCAACCGACGCTCTACGTCTTCGACTTTCTCCTGATCGAGTTCACCGTTGTCGTTGGTAAGTCCGATCAGCTGCGACAGGGAATGATCCCCGTCCAGTCTTGACGCCTCGCGTGCTTTTTCGATCTGGCTGAAAGCCGATTCGATGTGCTCGCAAGGAATGTTCTCTGCTGCGCCATTCGGCGACAACGGATACGGAGACCAACTTTCGGTCTCATCGGCGGACCCGCACGCAGCGAGTCCGAACGTGGCCAGTAAGACCACTAGTGCCATGATCAGCTTACGCATGATCACTCACCTTCCTTTCATTCTCATTGCTGCGTGGGCCGTCGATACTGTTGATGATCAATGCGCCGATGGCGCATGTGCTCAGTGCGATTATCGCCGTCATGGTTGCTCGTGACCAGATCCCACTCCAAGCGAATGCCCAGAGATTGAACCCAGCCGCCGCCAATAGCAAAGAGGCGATTAGAGCTGCAATGAGCCCAATTTCCCTCTTGCTGTAGTGGTTGTTCCGTCCGAACCAGGCGATCAAGCCAAGTACGGCAAAAACAGCTATGGCCACGACGATCAGCGCGAGCCCACCGTTGAAGAGTGTAGCGACTTTGTTAAAGCCGCTCACCGCATTGAAGCCGACGCCCGTTTGGGCGCCAGTGTACCACACGCCGGTTAGGAATGCTACGAGTAGCATTCCCATTGCCACGATAAACCTCATGTCTTCTTCCTTTCCTGGGGCCCGCGGATGCGGGATGGATACCGCTATCCGCGGTCACTGCCCCAAGTTGGGAGCAGCGTAACTGGCGACGAAGGGGGTCATCGCGCAGATATGCTGCTCTCAACGGGAGAGGAAGAAAAGCTAATTATACAAAATTCACGTCTTGTATGGAGTATCCGGTAAGGGAACTCAACATACAGCTGCAAATGCAGCAAAAAACCCACGAACGATACTGTTTCGTGAATTCGTTGCTACATTTGCAGACTATATACAAGACATAGCCTGATTTTCAATGTACCCAAAGTGACAAGCTGTTACTCCACATACTCCTCACTGACACTTTAGATATTATCACATAATCATTAAAAAGTCAATAGTATACATACTAATTATGCTAAAGTAGCAAGTAATATATACGACTACTGTTTTTTGGCTGTTTCGCCCTCGATAGACACATGAGGTACGATACGGTCTAGCCACTTCGGGAGCCACCATGCGCTGCTACCCAGCAGTTGCATCACAGCAGGGACGATAGTGAGCCGTACGACAAATGCATCTATAAATATACCGACAGTCAAGGCGAAACCAAGCGCCTGGACGGTAGTGTCGTGGTTAGAGATAAATCCTGCGAACACGGCCACCATGATGGCTGCCGCTGCCACGACGACGCGTGCATTTTGGTAAAACCCACGCAAGATGGCTTTTTGAGGGTCTTTCGAGTGCTGATGTGCTTCGTGCATACCGGATACGAGGAAGAACTCGTAGTCCATAGCCAGGCCAAACAATATACCGATAGCGATGATAGGAATCATACTCACGATTGGTCCTGGCGCCTCAGCAATGCCGAACCAGCCCCATTGGAATACCGCTACGAGTGCACCAAACATGGCCATGACAGATAGCAAGAACCCGAGCGTTGCTTTAAGTGGAATCAAGATAGAGCGAAACGCGATGATAAGCAAGATAAGCGAGAGACCTACGACAACAGCGAGATAAATCGGCAGGGCGTCAGTAAGTTTGTCATTAATGTCAATTTGCATGGCTGTGGATCCTGTCACGCCAAGTGACGCATCCTTAGTTCCTAGTAGATCTTTTCGGGTATCGGACTGGCGTAATTCGGCCACGAGTGCTTCTGTTTCGCTGGAGCTAGGGCTGGAGGTTGGTTGGACTTGGAGTACGCCAACCGTACCATTTTCTGTCGTGGTGACGGGCGTTGCAGCGGCAACATTGTCTAGTTCACTAACCTTTTCGGCGATAGAAGCGTAAGGTACTAGGGGTGCATATTGATCGACCTGTGCATCGATTTGTGCGAGAGCGGCTTGCTGTTGACGCTCACCTTCTGTTTGTAGTGCAGTAACTTGCTCTTGGAAGGTAATTTGTTCTTCGAGTGTAGTGATCTGGGCAGCTTGTTGTTGCAAGCGAGTTTGGGCTTCGCTGGTTTGACGATCAACTTCCTGTTGGTATTCCTGCATCATTGCTGCACGTACTGTCGCACGATCCTCGTCGGATGTTTCTGGCATACCTTCTACGAGCAGGAGGAGTGGTCCACTTGTGCCGTCGCCAAACCCTTTCGCCATCAAGTCGTAGGTGCGTCGTTCGGTCGACTCAGTGGCTGCATATTCATCAGTCGGGAGTCCCAGGCGCATGTCGAGCGCTGG
>CALGUM010000079.1 GCA_937902295.1 uncultured Candidatus Saccharibacteria bacterium
ATAAAGAGGAGACTAAATGGTAAATGATACTAAAAAGATGAAAAACTTCCCGCCATTCCACGCATAAGCCAATCACTGTAGCTCACTCCTCCAAATATAATGTCTGGATTTATGTACGTATTGAAAAGAATCTCAAGAAAGAATAGTGGATTTTCCATCATTGGGTTTCTTGCACTGGCGCTATCAAGAAGAGCGGAGGTGTTCTGAATTTTCATCCATAAAAACAGCACGCTGATAGCCAGCAACCCAGACAAAACAGCAAAAGTCATGCGCACTATAAATAAGGGTATCCTTTTGTTTAGTAGCACTATTACGGGTAGTATTCTTTTCGGCAAAAACAATATCGGTAACAGAAGAGGGAGATTTGAAGGTTTTGTTACTGCTAATAATTCAGCGAAAATGAATAGTGTTCCCAACTGTCTCTTCGTCATAACCGTTTTTAAAACAAAAAGATTAAAGATATAGCTAATAAATGCAAGAACTATTAGATTATTCACTACATCACCTGTGAGTGTTCCCGATGTATGAATCATCACCGGCAGTAAGCCTATAATGACAAGAAGCCATTTACCTACCTTTGCAAAACGTATAATAAAGAACAGTCCAACTACATACGCTAGGACACTAAAAACTCTCCCCAAAAGTATCATTCCACCTGTCGATGGCCAGACTACTTTCGCAACCTCGATACCTAGTGCTGGCGGTAAGTGAAGAAGAGGATTGTATGAAGACGCAGAGCCACAGTCGGTTTCAATCGTCCTATTTTCATCAACTGGCTTCGTATTAAAAGTATAGTCCGGCTTATCTTGTGCGTATATCGCATAAAAACCCCGATCCTTTATGTCTTTTGGTAGCGTACATTGATGTGCAATCTCAAAGTCAGTCAAAGCGTAACTTCGAATGAAATGCATATTCTCATCGTTACCGATAAGCTGTGGAGTCAAAACAGCCGATGCAAGGCCAAATACAAGCGCCAGTACCGCGAATATGTACTCAGGCGTCATAAAAAAGATTTTTAGCTTCTTAGAGAGTTTATTCATTTATCTGTGTATTATATCACGCCTACTAAGCCTTAAGTCCTCCACTACAGCCAATTATGCATATGGAGTAGCATTAGTGTCTGTGAGATCAATATAAATAGCGAACCCCATATAGTTACCGTTCTATACGTACTCTCGGAGCTAGCAAACTTTCGTACATACGGCACAGCTGCTAACAAAAGAAATGCTGGAACAAAGTACCTAGCCTGAACACCTCTTATACCTGTATCTCCGTGCTGCAGATACGAGGCTGCAACATACATCGCAGCAAATGTACCTATAACAATAGCGCATGCAATTATGCATATAGACGCAGTAAAAAATATCCCTTCTTTCGATCGTTGCGCCTTCTTTTTAGACTCTCCGTAATCAACAAACATGTACATAGCTAGCAGGAAGTTCATGACTGTAATCGCGATTGATGGCATTCCAATCTTTGTATCTATACCAAGTCTAGGGGTGCTATATATAAAATCTGTGTTTGCCCAACCAGTGAACATAGTTACATAAAACGCACGAGGGAAGTCTGTAAGAGACGTACTGTTCTCCGATACGGTATTAACAATAGATACGGCAAACCATTGCCACGTCACCCCTATAGCTAGCACTAATATAGCCAGTGCACTTTTTATTAAAATATCTCTTCGTATCGAACCGAAGAAAAAAAGTGCTGGCAGTATACAGATTCCAGGGAACAGTCCTTTCGGCACAATCATAAACACCGCAGCCAGCACAACAAGTGCTAGTATTTTTCTGTAAATTACCTTATCCTTAACATTATCAATCTGCCTGCTACGTAAAATACCCGCTATAAAAATAGCCGTTGACCCAATAAGCATATAGTCAGCGCCTGGGTTTGATACCTGTAAGATAGCTGTTGGAAACAGCAGGATCCCAACCATAGCCCATTTTCTTTGTGGCGTTATTTTAATAGCTACACCAGCCATTAAAATATATGCCGCCAACACCGCAATACGCACGAGATAGTCTGCAATATAGATTGGTGCCTTGAATAGGTCGCTGATATAAATGGCAGCAACTTGCGGAATAAAAGTAAGCGGTGAATAACCAGATGCACTTGTCATCACTGGCTCATATACTTCCTTTTCTTCACCAGCAGCGTTCATGCATGTTAACGTTTTTTGCTTTTCGTTCCCGTAACTATTGTACGAATAGGTGTACATTTCACCAGGTACGGGCCTTTTATCTTGCAGGCAGCCTATGGTCTTACGAAACTCTACTGGCATTTCTACTTTTTCTTGATCCTGAATGACAAAGTTACCTCTAGATATTCCGTAGGCGCGAACAAAATGCGCTTCTTCGTCTGCACCTGTAAACGGTGGCATGATAAATATAATCATCATGCCAAATAGACTAGCAAAGAGAATAAACGCACGAACAGGAGATGTAAGGATGTCTTTTAGAACCTGGTACGCCTTTCTATGCATAGATACTAAGTATTTGATCTTTTATCTTATGCCATTCTCGGTTTCGTGCTGTTATCAAACCTGCTTCAGAGATCGAATTGAACTTCACGGCATCACCCGCAATACCTTCTATCGCCTTTTTAGCGCTTGCAATCTCATCTACGTCATAATAGTATGCATTATCACCGTCGCGAATATATTCTGCATTGCCATCATTTTTGACAAGTACTGCCACACCACCAGTCGCCATCATTTCTAGTGGTGGATACGAGAAGCTCTCTAATTCACTGGATTTTAATAAGATGTCGTGATCAGCGTAAATCTTCCCTACCTTTTCATAAGGGACCTTTAGATAAACGTTATCTACCTCGTACCATTCTTTTGGTGCAGCATTATACGAAAGATACGATACTTCAAACTTACTTTTATCAAGTTGGTTCGCAATCCTAAACGACTCGTCTACACGTTTGTATTCACTTGCGCTATCGCCTTCAATCAGTATTTTCACTTTTCGGTCAGTAAAATCTCTTTTCTGGTACGGAAAACGTTCTAGGTCTATGCCATTAGGCGCATATTTTGCGTCCCTTCCAAAGCCATCCTTTAACCATCCTTGGCACCATTTCGAAATTGTAATAGGTTCGATACGGTGATTGTAGTAGGTAGCTACCACCTTTCTACGAATATGGTCAGAAAGCTTATAGAAGCCAGCCTCCATATTTTGCACCAAATACAGTTTCTTTGCTCCTTGTTTCATGTACGGATACGTATCCACCATTTCTACGCTACTCCAGAATGTTGCCACGTAGCGATCGAAGTGCATTCGCAAGTTAATCTTATCCGCCTTACGATGACTGTTAATACGAAAAATGTCGTACTTCTTGTCATCTTCTTTATTCATAGCTTCCCACTGGTCATTTTCGTGGTAGCTCATACTTTCAACGCCATACACGATATTGCCTGCTTCTTGCAGTATATCCATATGTTTTTTCACCACCATATTACCGCCAGATATGGCACTGATATTCACCCCGGCAAAAGCTACCACGCGTGGAGTAATGCGCTCCAGAAAATCGCGCAGTTCCATGGCCTTCAGGCTTGAGGTACTGTAGTTTTCGATAACGTATTCACGCGCTTGTTTTCCAATCTTCTCACGGAGTTTTTCATCCTCAACCAACAAATTAATGCCTTCAAACCAAGCGTCCTCAGTATTTTCTACTAAGATACCGGTTTCTTTATCTTTTACGACCTCACGGCCAGCCCCCATATCGCTCGTTACTGTCGGAACTTCTACAAGTGCTGCGTCCGCCCATTTAAGCTCGGACTTTGCACGGTTAAAGAGTGTATCCACCAGTGGTGCTAGTGTAATATGACATTCTCGCATTTCGTGTGGTAAACGTCGCCAGCTTACAAGCGGAGTAAAAATAAGACGATCGGCGTAGGCTTCGAGCTCTTTCGGAGCATCAATTCTGCCAGTCAGTTTGATATAGACGTTGCTGTGCTTTTCTAAAACACGAATTAAGGCAGGAGCCACCATCTGAAAATCTTCGTTGTGGGTGTTCGTACCAGAAAAATACCCGATTACAACCTTGCTATCATCTCGCTTTATCTTCTTTATTGCATCATCCGAATGATAGATTGTTTCGTCGTTGCGCATATTTCTATCAATATGTACTTCTTTTAGATTTTTATATTTTTTTAACTCTCCCGCTAATGCTTTGGTCGTTGTAATAGCATAGTCGCAGTGTTTCATTAGCTTGCCATGTCGCTCAACCCCGTCATCGTATATAGCGCGATCCTCTGGCTGGAGCTGCTGCACAACAGGAAGGCTATCGGTATATTTTCGATCGATCACTAGGTCATCAACCGCATAGATAGAAACCTTATTTTTGCGTCGAATTTCTTTAAAAATTTCTGTAAAATTAGGCATCCACGGTGCACGATAAAAAATAAAGGTATTGTATCGCTTGATATGCTCGTGTGTAAGCTCGTAATACATCACCCGACCTACATTCATACCGGCTGACTCTAGTGTCTCTGTCATATGATCTACTCGGTAGTGATTAAGCATCTCGTTATCGATGGTTACAAACAAAACATCACCAGCATTTTGCAAAGGAACGCTCTTTTGCAGGCGCTTGCGAACCCCCTCCTTCACGTACATCGAAAGACCCTGGCTTCCGTTAGTGCGGTAAATATACCCTATAGCTTTTGCTTTCTTTTTTGCATCGCGATAACGGGTACGGACACGTGTTTTGTGCTTAATCTTACGCAGCAAGGATGCTTTACTCATTTTTTTCCTTTCTCTGTATGGACTTTAGCTTGGATAGTGGCGCAGATATTGTGCGAGCTATCTTATACTTTCGTGAGTTTTTTATTTCATCTAGCTCTCGTTGCTTGATCTCCAGCTCATTATCTTTTGCTTTAATAATTTTTTCTTTAACTTTTTGATCATCCTGGAACTTACGAATAAGGTCTAGACGCTCTCGTGCCACATCTATCCATTCAAATATTTTATTATCCTTTAGAAGCAGTACTTCGACAAGGGCGGACTGAAGCTCATTGAGCTCTATAGAGGGTAGGTGTTTTTTATAGATATATTTTCGAGCTTCGTAGTGCTTCTGCGATAATCCAGAGATTTGTGGACTCCTGCCACTCCCATGAACGTTATATTGGTACATCACGTCAAAACACTTTACAAACCTCAGACCGTTCATATATAAATTAAAAAAGAAATCTATATCTTCGTGACCAAGTGTGTTTAGCTCTTTATCAAACTGCACCTTTCGAGGGAGGCTCTTTGTTCGAATTAATTGACATATAGGTGTTGCCCCAAAGCTTAAAAAGGTTACTATTGACATTGGCTCTACTTCTAATACGGCCTCCGTCCTTAAGTCACAACAGACAACGTCAGCCTTGGATTCTTCTGCGGTTTCAAGCATCTTTGAAACAAAATTACTCGGAATTGTGTCGTCCGCATCAATGAAAATAAAATAATCCCCGTCAACCAACTTCAAACCTTTGTTTCGCGTATACACGACTCCTTTATTTTGTTGCGTTATAACTGTAACGTTTGCACACTGACCTTTATACTGGTTAATTATTTCTATACTTTTATCAGTTGATCCATCATCAATAATGATTATCTGTAAATGATCATAATCCTGCTTTAGTACACTCTCTATACAGCGTTGCACATACTTATCGTAGTTGTAGTTAGTAATAATCACCGAAACTAATGGTAGTTTGCTTCCCATAATTACCATTATTATACACTACGGAGCTATAAACCGCCTGCGCCGCCCTGTTGGATGCGACATCACCTACCAGTACATCTAGACTTTACACGTGCTTGTGGTTAAAATAATAGTAATGAGAGATGTAAGATATGCGTACTATCAATAGGGACAATGTTCGACCTAAACGACTCTTGTATCTGGGAATAATTTTCGTTATATGTGCAAGCCTAGGTGTAGTATATTATCTACTTCAGAGCAAACCTCCTACTATTAATACTACGACGATATCAGATGTTGGCATTAGCGGTACCATACGTACCAATGGGGAAGAATCCCTCGTTCCTACTGATAGCCTGAAGTTTCAAGCTGACGCTAACGAAACAATCGAGTATATATCAAAAGAAATTCCAGCCAAAGAAAAAGCAAATGCCGCAGTGCTTTCATGGCAGCAGTCAGACAAAGGCGGCGTAGCTCTTGAGGTCCGTACAAAAAATGGCAGCACTTGGTCCTCATGGACTCCAGTTGATGCTGACGATCCAGGAAAGGATGTCAAAAAGGCTGATTTATCTACCGCACTTATCCTTGCTAAGAATATCGATGAAATGCAGTATCGCTTCGCTCTTTCTGGCACGGAGTCTGAACCTTCTGCAGAGGTCGATTTAAGCAACTCTACGATCGTTACGATCGATTCCTCGGAGGGTCCAAAGTCGTCGTTAGCTACTTTGGGCTCTAAGCTACTCCCAACTGTGAGCGCTAACGCGGGGTCGTCGCCAAACATCATCACACGAGCACAGTGGGGAAGCCCTGAACCAAACTGGTCTTCATGGCCACCTGAATACGCCAAGCTTAACCGGGTCATTTTACATCACACAGCAACTATAGAAACTGGAGACTCTTATGCTGACGTTCGAGCTATCTGGCAGTATCATGCAAGAACGCTTGGCTGGGGTGATATTGGATACCACTATATCGTTGACTCTCATGGGCGCATTTTCGAAGGCCGATTCCACGACAAGAACCATTCGTCTCGCAATAAGGTAGAAGTTATTGGCGGTCATGCCTATGGTAATAATGTCGGTACCGTCGGAATATCTATGATTGGAAATTACCAACATCAACAACCGTCAGGCGCGGCACTTGAATCAATGGCGCACGTTACGGGGTATAAACTAGCTCCTTATGGCATAGATCCAAATGGAAATGGTCCGATAGGTCCGGCTACTATTGGCCACTTTCAGGTATATGCAACTGAATGTCCTGGCACGAATATTATTAATAGGTTTGGTGATATAAAGGCACGTGCATCAGAATTTTATCGGCACTACGGAGCTAATATCGGCTTTAGCCCAATGGTTCAGCCACGATGGATGAGGTTATCACAAGATGTCAGAAAAATTAATGTTGACACAGGGCAGCCCGTAGACGGTATTATTCCCCGCGGCACTGACATAAAATATATCGATAAATACGAACGTGACGGAAAGTCTTACCTCAGAACGCAGCACGACAGCAACAGTTCGATCAGAAAAGCGATTGATATTACATCAATTATTGACATCGATTCAGAGAGACTCCCTACTCCTCAATGGATGACTGTCGTACAGGACACCTATAAAGTTAATCCTTTTACAGATACTATCGACTATTCATACACGGTACCGACCGGAGCAAATGTTCTATTCGTGGATCGTATTACAATTAACGGACAAGGTTATTTCAGAACGCAGAGAGACTCCGCTTCTAGCCAGCCATTATTCATAAAACAACTGCGCTTAAAGAATGCAGAATACGAACCGTTCACCATGCCAAGATATCTTGAGGTGACACAAGGTGTTTATAAACAAAATCCGTTCACAGGCAAGCAAAGTGAAGAAGTACTGCCTGCGGGTATTTACCACTTCACAAGCAAGATCGAGACGGACAAGGTATACTTTCAAGCAGAAGACGACAGGACGAACGGCTCCAATCTTTCGATTCCAGCCGATACAACTCGTCCGGTCGAACCAGTAAACCTAGAAAAGCCCTTCTGGATGGCACTTTCCCGAAATACCCAGAAGCTCGACATATCTACACTAAAACCAGTTAGCCAGCTATTTGACAAAAATATTTTCACCTCTATAAAATTCGCTCAAAAAATAACAATAAACAACAAAGTCTACTATCGCACAGAACACGATACTAGCAACTCAAATCCAACAGTATTTGATGCGAATGACCTAATGGATATGCCATTTGTAAATATGAGCGCTCCTCGCACTTTGACTACGCGCGTAGATACAGACGTAATCGACCCACAAACGGGAGAGTCTGTAGGTAAGCTTAGTAAAAATACATCGCTCAAGTACTCCTCAAAAATTGATGTTGGTGATACGACTTATCTACGTTCCGAACAAGACACTACCGCTAACGTGCGTAGAGCTATTAAACTTACTGATCTACACTAAACACATTGACAAACATAGCTTAAGCATTATAATTATTATATAGCTAACATAAAACTAAAAAGTAGACGTCAAAATGAAAATAACGAAAAAAAAGAAAAAACAAAAAAAGTACATATCCCTCGCACTTCTGATTCTACTTCTTGTCGTATTCGTCCTGTACGGCTTTTACGTGTTAAATAAAGATGAAGAATCCTCTTCTCAAAAAGACGGAATCGCTTCTACTGAAAAGACCTCCAAAAAATCTTCAGGCTTGTCAAATCAGCAAGATATTGCGAAATCATCTGGAGATGAAAAAGCGGACACTGCTAAGAGTGACCCTAACGTTGATGCAAACGCCAATCCCGCAAACATTCCAACTAGCCAAGTCGCATCCGTTTCCATCACCAATCTAGAGCAAAGAGATGGTTCAGTATCTTATAGCGCTCAAGTCGAAGGCTTCTCTACTGGCTTATGTAGCGCAAGCTTTACAAGCAAATTAGGCAGGACAGTGGCTAAGACAACACAAATAAATAACAACACATGCAGTCAATCAATCAATGAAATGGAATTTGACGCACTCGGTGAGTGGACATTAACCCTAAGGGTGTATCACGAAAACACTCAAGCAATTGCAGAAAGGAATGTGACAATCCAATGAAAAAAATCCCCTTCTTGCATTTGTTTGTATTCGGGCTGCTAGCAGCCTCTATACTATTAATTCAGCAGCAGCCGACGCCTGCTGCTGCAGTTAGTGCAGCAGATTGGCGGGCGGGCAATATTATCAGTGATAGTCTTTTTTATGACAATAATGCTATGAGTGTGGGCGAAATTCAAAACTTTTTAAACAGTCTCGTACCTTTTTGTGACACGAATGGCTCACAACCAGCAAGAGAGTTTGGACGTGGAGATATTTCACGCGCTGAATACGCAAGGCGCGTTGGTTGGCCAGGGCCACCCTATGTTTGCTTAAAAGACTACTACCAGGTTCCACGCAGCGACCAAATTATCAATAACTACTCTGGTCATAGACCTGCTGGTTCAATTAGCGCTGCAGAGATCATTAAACGCGCTGCTGATACTTATCGAGTGAGCCCTAAAGCTCTCCTTGTGCTGCTTCAAAAAGAGTCGCCAGGTCCCTTGCCACTAGATATATGGCCACTACAGAGCCAATACCGTAACGCTATGGGCTCCGGATGCCCAGATACAGCTCCATGTAATCCGCAGCTTGCAGGCTTTTATAATCAGATGATGTCGGGTGCGGAACGGTTTCGAGTCTACTATGACAATCCGGGATCATTTCGACACCAATCTGGACGTAATAATCTTGTCTACTATCACCCTGACCTCAATAGGTGCGGCAGTTCACAAGTATACATAGAGTCACGCGCTACGGCCGGCCTCTATAACTACACACCTTATCAGCCTAACCAGGCAGCACTTAATAACCTTAATGGCACAGGTGATAGCTGTAGTGCATACGGAAATCGTAATTTTTGGCGCATCTATTCAGCGTGGTTTGGGAGTACGCAAGGTGTTACGTGGTCAGGCCTTCAAGATCCACGAATTATGGTGGCGAATAAAAATACAAGCAAGGTTGACCCAGTTACAAACAATACTATCCAACATATTCCAGCTGGTCTTGAAATGCGCTTTGACACTAAGAGTGACGACTGCCTAAGGACGCGCCATGACACTCAGAACGGTAACAATGCATGTATTAAAATATCTAACCTATCGGAGTTCACACCTCAAACAAAACCCCTAAGCTCTACTGATGACATTGAATACAGAAAAATCAATCAATTCACCTGCAAAGTAGACTTCACGAGGGACAATACAACCAATCCATGCCTGGACGCAGGTTTGGTGATCCAGTTTCAGCAAAAGGTCACCTCACTAGATGTAGATTATTTAGTGACAAAGCACGATAGTACTCATAACATCCCTACTGGCTTTCGCCAAGATAGACTGAGTGATCCCATAAAAGTAACCTGGAGTGCGCTCTTAGATCCAAGAATTATGGTAGCAGGTAGTAATACTCACAGTATAAACCCCTATACAAATGAAAAAATCAGAGATATCCCTGCAGGTACACAAATTAAATTTACTTCTAAGGCTGATGATTGCCTTCGCTCAGAAAATGACACTACTGGTAATGCGCATGAGTGCGTAAAGATACAATCGCTATCAGAGCTAAATCCTGCAATATCAAACCTATCACCTAATGGTGCTACGACCACAAAAGTAAGCACTCGATGGACTTGCAAGGTGGACTACATGAGGGATAAGTTGACCGATGAGTGTGTCGGTGAATCATCTCAACAGCAATTCGTAAAGCAGACTACAGTCATGGGAGTCACCTACTTAATTACGTCAGAAGACAATGGTAAAAATACTTACGCATTTCGAGCTGATCGATTCAAGTAAGCTGTACTAGGTAGCTTGCATTAAAACTTTGGAAAAGCTCGTATCAATCTTCGCTGATGCGCCCGGAGGTTATCAACAGGAATATACTGTAGGCGTAGCTCCTTTAGGTAGTCGCTATCAAAGATACGACTAGCGTCGGCAGGTTTATATTCACGCCCAGTTCCAGAATAATAATCACGGAACTTATATGAACCGCCGACTACATTATCGGAAAGTTGTATATGCGCATTCGGGATATTGAAGCTGTCCGCAAAAATTAAACCGTGTAATGACGATGATAGTATCATTCTACACGAAGAAATGTTTTTTGCTACATTTTCGGGTGTGTCTAACGGAGATATAATCATAAATCTTGGGTCATATTTTATTGACCGAACGATCGGAAGGTCTGCATCAATATAATGCACTACAACACCAATCTTATCCGTGCTATACGTGGCCTTGTCGTAAATTACACTAGCCAGAATCCCCGGATCACCCAAGACAATATTATCTTTATCAATTTTTAGACGATGCTTTGTTATTTCACCCCTTACGGCATGAAACTTTATATTTTGCATTCTATATGTCAGATTTTCATCTGGCTGCCGTATAAATCCACTGCCCCATATATTCAGGGTTTGCTGCCTCTCTTCGTCTGACAGTATCTCGAGTATTGATCCCGCACCTGCTAATGTAGCCTCGTGAGGGGGCGCATATTCTGACCTGTAGCCAAACACTCTCATCAGTACATCTCTTGTTACTTCGTCTCCGAAGTTTGCTATATTACTGCCGTGATCATGCCACCAATATAATTTAATAGGACTCTTGCGTATGTTCAGATTTTTTTGGACATAATTCTTACGTAAGCCCTTTAGTGCTAAATACTGGTGCGTTATCAGACGTTTCAGCTTCGAATATCTCGTAGCTGTCCACACGGCATTATTGCGTGTTAAAAGCCACTCCTTCCTATACTCATAATACTTATCGTCGTGAGAGGCTTGCACGGTCATTGATGCCTCTTCCCATGGCTTTTTTATACCTGTGAAGTGGAAGAACACAAGGTCTTCTCCCGGACTCTTACCGCCATTAAACTGTGGAATAAAATTATATCTTGATGATATAACGTCGATCGTTATATCCTTTAGGTGTACATATTGAAAAAGAGAGAAAAGACTGTCGTCTCCCTTTCGTGGAATGTTTATAGTTAAAGATTCTGAATATAGATCCGCTATTTTTTCAAGTAATCCAATTTCAACCATTACCGAATTATTAAAGTATACTATCCCTGACTGTATTCGCTTCGTCTTCTTTATACTGCCAGGCAGTTTCCAGTTTTTTTGAATAGCAGTCCAGTCACTACCGAATATTGAAGTATACTCACCATTCACCGGAGCACTCTCAACACCAGTGATACAGTCTACATGTTCTAGAAAAACATCTTCGCTCGTACATACTACATCACCATCTATATACACAGAATAATCGTACCCTAATTTTACCAGGAGTGCGGGGCCGGCAAATAAATAGTAACACTCAATTGGATAGTCCCAAGTTTTCGTAAAAATGTCACTAAGATCAATTTCGTGATATTGAATATTATTCGCTAATAGGAATTCTTTTTCTTCATGAGACATGCCTGAGCTCATAATAAATAGCTTTGCATCGGGCACGTATCCTCTAATTGATAGCAAGGAGATAGCAGCATTGCTAACATAACCGCTACTCGCAGTCGAAAAAAATATGGTATTACTGCTATTCATATATTTTCAAAACCTTTTAGTACGTACTGATACTATACGATTCCTCGGGCCTCCAGAACTGGTAGCCAACACCTTTTGATAAAGAGAAGGTGTGAATATTGTCAAAAAGTGCATAGTTTTTACTACGGTCTTTTCTCTTAACTGCCACATGAATGGCATATGAACCGTCAGGAAAGATATTATCAATATTTAGCTCTATTTTATTACTTTTAGTAAGATCTATCTGTTCAGTCATATCTTCGCTTGTGAAGCGATAGACTATCTCTCCACTCTCTTTGGATATAGCGAACGTAAACACTATATCGCTTTTACGAAGTACTGACATAGGTTCAATAAATGTTGTAAACCTAAGACTTTTCGTGTCTTTACTTTGTTTAACATTACACTTAAAATATTTGTTTTCATACTCATCTTTTTTCTTTTGCGCCTTAACTTCCTGCTCAGAGTTCAACTCTCGGTAAATCTGTGCGATTTCTAGCGGTGTGCCAACAGTTAGCTCATGCCCTTTATCAATTAATGCAGCTTTTGTACAGAATTGCTGCACTGCATCCATAGAGTGAGTTACGAGAATAACAGTTTTATTTTCGCGCTTTAGCTGCGCAAAATAGCTGTAGCACTTTCTTTGGAATGCTTCATCGCCTACAGCTAAAACTTCATCAAGAACCAATATGTCGGCATCTGCCCGAATCGCAATACTAAATGCAAGACGTACTTGCATACCACTAGAGTAATTCTTTAGCTTCTGATCCATAAATTTCTCTAGCTCTGCAAACTCTACGATATCATCGTACATCGCCTCCATCTCGTCGCGGCTAAAGCCTAGTAGCGCTCCGTTTAGGAAGACGTTCTCTCGCCCCGTAAGCTCGGGATTAAAACCTACGCCAAGCTCAATAAATGGTACGAGTGTTCCATTCACCTCTACGGCGCCTTTGTCGGGACTGTAGATACCTGCGAGTGTCTTGAGAAGCGTACTCTTGCCGCTTCCGTTGCGGCCGACAATTCCAAAGAAGTCTCCTTTTTCAATTTCAAAATCGAGCCCCCTTAGAACGTTTTGTATCTCGTAACCTTTTTTGCGATTGCGATTAAAAACTCCAACAACTGCTTGCTTGAGGCCAGAGTGTTGCTCATGCGGTAATTTAAAAGACTTGTGTAAATCTTTTACTGAAATAGCGATCTCTTTTTGCTTTACCATGCTACACTCTCTCCGCAAAATATTTTTGGTTCTTCTTGAAATACACCGCTGCAAGTACGATAACACCTCCAATTATCACGTATGGTAGAGCTAGGTATAGAGGGTTACTAAATATCTGATCTGCTGTAACCATATTTTCATAACCCACCACCTGTGCTCTTGCTTGCTGGAATAACACCGCGATAGGGCTCAACATTAACAATTGTGCCGCCATTTGTCCACCCACATCTATCACCATCTGAAGCGGGTACAAAATTGGTGTTGCATAAAACAGACCCTGTAAAAACACCTCCCACAAGTGTGATATATCCCTGTATTTCACATACGCTGCCGAGAGGAAGAATGCTAATCCAAGTGAGAATGAATATATGAGTAATATCGTAAAAGGGAAAAGAAGAAGCGACCAGCCAAAGTTAACTCCATCAAACATCATGAAGATGAATACTACAATAAGATTCAACCCTAAGTTAATAAGTGCAGAGATTGTTCCCGATATGACAATAATATACTTAGGGAAATTAATCTTACGAATCAGATCGCCTCGCCCCACAATCGCCTGCATCCCTTGATTAGTTGACTCTGTAAAGAATGTCCACAGCACAAGTCCTAGTAGTAGTGCTACCGCAAAATGTGGTATTCCTGCGCCGAATCGCAAGAAATGTACGAATACGACAAATAGAATCGCAAAGAGCATAAGTGGCTTAAGAAGAGACCATACATACCCCAGTACGGAACCTTGATATCGCAGTTTAAAGTCTGTAATGACGAGTTCACGCAAAAGTATGCGGTTTCGTCGACTCATGATGTTTGATAGTTTCATAATTATCTCCACTCAGTATACAATAAGGACTACATTATGAGTAGTATCGCCATCGTAGTACTGAACTGGAACGGCCTCGATGACACGAGGCTGTGTATTGAGTCTCTCTACGGTCAGACGTATGAGAACTACTCTGTAGTACTTGTAGAAAATGGCTCCACCGAGGCTGGTACGGAAGAGTGTATGTTAGAGCTACAGCAGAAGTATCCGGGTCTACGTGTAATCTACAACGACAGGAATCTTGGGTTTGCAGGCGGAGTCAATACAGGAATCCGCTACTCAATTGAGCATAATTTTGATTTTGTGGCGTTATTTAATAACGATGCTGTCGCTGACAAAAATTGGTTAAAGGAGCTAGTAGCGGCACAGAAAAAGCACAGTGGCGGTATTACGACAGGCCTCTTACTCCACGAAGATGGCAAGACTATAGACAGCACAGGTGACTGGTGTTCTACTTGGGGATTGCCATTTCCGCGCGATCGCAACAAACTAACCGAAGACGCGTCGAAGAGCGGCTATGTATTTAGTGGGAGCGGTGGCGCGTCACTCTACTCCAGAGCAATGCTCGAAGAGATCGGACTGTTCGACGAAACGTTCTTTGCCTACTACGAAGACACCGATATTAGCTTCCGA
>CALGUM010000080.1 GCA_937902295.1 uncultured Candidatus Saccharibacteria bacterium
GCCGTGATTTATGGAGGATACTATTATGCCGGCGACATCCTCGCTCAGCAAAAAACTCGCTCGTAGCCACCCTCATATCACGTTTACACAAGGTGAACAGGCGCGCTGGTCACCTACGACCTCGACGGTCTTTTATAATCCCAACGAAACCCATGCCGACTGGATACTTTTGCACGAAACCGCCCACGCAATCCTTGGGCACCAAGAATACACGCTCGACATTGAGCTACTCAAGTTAGAACGAGCGGCGTGGCACTATGCCACTACGACACTTGCACCTCAATACGACATCTTGATTGATACTGAGTTCATCGAGACACACCTCGACACCTATCGCGACTGGCTCCATACAAAAAGCACTTGCCCTCATTGCCAAAGTAACGGGATTGAACAAACAAAACAGCGTTACCTCTGTGTACACTGTGGTGGCACCTGGCGCACCAATATCGGTGTCGACACTGGCATTCGCCGCTACACGCGCGCACAATAAAACCCCTCAGAAAAGAGGGGGGTTTTATTTTTGTCGGTAGAGTTCTACGCGACTACTGCGTCTTTTTTACGGCGTCGTGAAATCCGACCACCTTTTGCACCTGCTATACGTGCAAGCTCAGGGTTAGCGGCAAAACCACCAGTACGGCCCTTCTTGCCACCCATCGCACCGATGCGAGCATAAAAATCTTTACCGTGCTTCTCTTTGTTCGTTGTGGCTGCTTTTGTGCCGCCTAGTTTTGTTCCTGCCATATAGGTAGTTCTCCTCATACATTAAAAGATTTCCACATGACTATTGTCGTGGAAACCCTCGTTAATACCTCACACGTGATATGTGTATGTAATTAATATAGCATAGCTTGAGCTTTTTGTCAACGTTTACAATAAGCGTTTATATTGTGAAAAAAGTATTGCGCATATGCATATCATGCTATATGATGAATATAGGTTCAGCAATGGACTAACAGTGGCACCTGTTAGAATGTATACAAACACGTACATTCCACCACATAAAATACGGCCCGATCTGCGAGACGGGTCGTATTTATTTTGTGGGCAATGTGATAAAAACTAGAGCTTTTTCATTGCGGAGTTTAGAGTATCGATCAGTTGGTCATAGCTCTCAACTGAATGATTCTGTACTGCGCCAAGTTTGGAATAACCCTTACGAAGTGCGTCGCTCGCCTCGTCGAACGCGGCGCGATCCTCGCGCTTATTAGCCTCAACTAGTGAATCGTATGACGCGATAATTTCATCTGTCGCTGTCATCGCAGCAGCATGAGCCTCGTCGAGAGACGAATGAAGCTCTAACTCATCCAGGGGTACGCGCGCCTCCTTCCATTGAGTACGGCGCGCATCGTACTCTGCCGGCTCAATGTTATTCAGTGCTTGCAGCGTCGCGCTCATACGCTGCGCAAACTTTTGCTCACTCTCCGCTCTGGCATAGATCACTGCAAGCGCTCGGTGTGCGTCACGAAACTTTTTCTGCTCTGCATGACACTCGTCTAGCATTGCATCTGTCGAAGCCACGACATGCACATGCCACTGAATGAGTGGCGACACCTTGCACATTTCGTCAATGTCTACCTTGAGGCGTTTCGCAACGCTGCCAATCTCCTCAACTTCGTGAGATTGTTGGTTGAGTCGAGCAACGGAAGTCTTGATAGATTCACGAACCTCGTCGGTTCGCGCGCTTAGCGCCTGCCACGAGACGATACTATACCAGGTGTACAACGAGGCAAATATCACCAGTAGCACCCCGGCAGCAATAAGTGCACACCTGCGCGTATGTGCGGCAATATATCCCTTTACTCGACTAAGCCGGTTAGATGGTACCTGGCGCTGCATTACTGTATACCTAGCTGACTTGACCACAGTTCGCTCGCTAGCGGCCATGGATTAAACTGACACCCCTGGAGATCGATTGATTGCTGCTGCATCACCGGGGCGAGTTGACCGGCACCTGGGCAATTGAGATGCCCGTGTCCGAGCCAGTGTCCAACTTCATGATTAATTACCATGTGTCGATAGTCCCTGATAGATCCCCCGGAGGCGCGCCACGCATCACTTGCACCGCTCCACCGAAGATCGTTAATAATCACTGAAACTCCGACTCGGCAACTCCATTCAGCCGAGCAGCCAGAGGAGAATGTCGGCAGAAGTGCCGCTTCGCTCAAGACAAGGTTGAAGCTACCGCCAGCGGCGACCTCTTGGAAGCTCACACCCATCTGCGCCCAACCGCGACTATCATTGAGGGTTTCATTCACCTGGGCGGAAAACTGTCCGAGATCAGAGCTCGTTGCACCTTTTGTAGAGATTGTATAGGTAACCACACGCCCGGC
>CALGUM010000081.1 GCA_937902295.1 uncultured Candidatus Saccharibacteria bacterium
TCGAACTCCGATTGCCAGGATGAAAACCTGGTGTCCTAACCGTTAGACGATGAGGCCGTGAAATTGAGTGAAAAGAACGAAAGCTTGCTTTTGGACTTTTCTGAGCTGAGCGACTTCATCTTTCGAAGATGAGGCCAGATAGTGTTGAATATTTTGCTAGAAATGAGCAAACACTAATCTCAACTCAGAATAGTTTAACAGATACAAGTGATTGAGTAAAGACTCGCGTATACTAATTGTATGAAGCAACGTGGACTACAGGGAGTGAACCTCGGAGGCTGGTTAATTGTCGAGCGATGGATGACACCAAGCCTGTTTAAGGGGAGCGATGCGATTGACGAATACACACTAGCCGCTACGCCTCAGGGTCGCAAGAAGCTCGAACGTCACCGCGCCACATTTATTCAGGAAGAAGATTTTGCATGGATGGCAAGTCACGACGTTGAGATTATAAGAATACCGTTTGGGTATTGGCTTTTTGTCGAAGACCATAATTATGTTGGCGGGCTTGCACAGCTTGACTGGGCGGTCGAAATGGCAGAAAAATATCACATTAAGGTGCTACTAGATATCCACGCACTCCCCGGGTCTCAGAACGGCAAACATCATAGTGGTCGTATTGGTGAGAGTGAGTGGTTTGGTAGTAAGTGGCACCGTCAGACGTCACTGGATGTCTGCAAAAAAGTCGCCCAGCGGTATGCGGCATCGCCCGCACTGTGGGGAATTCAAATTATCAACGAACCATCGTTTGGGTGGCGACAGCAGTATACGCTCATTCGTTATTATCGCCAGGCGTATAGAGTGTTAGCTGAAATATTGCCCAACTCGACATACGTAGTGTTTTCGGACGCGTTTCGCCCCTATTTGCTGGCTGGAGCGTTGCGTCGACGCACCCGAGGACCAAGGGTAGCAATGGATATCCACTGGTATTCGTGGATGATGCCACTATGGAAAGTGAGCCGACTCGAGCATTTTTTTGCACGGATTACCCGACACACTTACACAATACACACTATACAGAGATTGGCACATCCAGTAATTATTGGAGAGTGGGGAGCGGTATTGCCACACGCCCTTAAACCCTATATTGGAGATCAGTCCTGGCGTGAGGCGACGACGAAACATTACTTATTGCAGTATTCTATGTACTCGCAGGCACTGGCGCAGTGTTATTGGACGTATAAGACCGAAAAAGATGGCATGTGGAGTTACCGATATATCCACGAAAAGGTCTTAAGTGAGTCGCCCGATGATGCTACACTAGAAGTACTATGATATTTAAACGTACAAAAATTTTGGCTACTCTCGGCCCAGCTACCAACTCACCAGAAAAAATTACACAACTTATGAAAGAAGGGGTGAACGGTTTTCGCCTGAACTTTAGTCATGGGTCGTATGAAGAGCGTGACGAACAGATTCCATGGATTCGTGCTGCCAGTAAAGACCTTGATAAGCCAGTGGCAATCCTTCAAGACCTGCAGGGTCCAAAAATACGCCTTGGTAATTTGACAGAAAATTCCAAAGTGCAAAAAGGCGACGAGATTATTCTTGACTACGGTGCCGAACATCACGACAATGTGTTCCCTGTGCAATATAATCTCGCCGAAAAGGTTAAAGTTGGTGAACCCCTCTATATTTTTGACGGCAAAGTTCGCACCACGGTAGTTGCAATAGAGGGTGATACTGCAATTCGTTTGAAAGTAGAAAACGATGGCGTGTTGATGAGTCGAAAAGGTATTAATCTTCCCGATACAGATTTTGGTGGCGATATCTTGACACCAAAAGACATTCAGGATATTGAGTATGGTGCAAAGGCTGATATTGACTACGTGGCACTGAGCTTCGTGCAGTCTGCTGATGATATTAACAACTTGCGACAAATGCTTGTTGGCCTCGGCAGTGTGGCGCAGATTATTGCAAAAATCGAGACAAAAGCAGCAATTGAACCCGATACACTACGAGCAATTGTAAAAGCAAGCGATGGTGTCATGGTGGCACGAGGCGACTTGGCAGTCGAAGCAGGTGCGGAAGTGGTGCCGGTTGTGCAGCGAAAAATCGGCGAGCTGTGCCGTCGCTACGGAAAACTAAGTATTGTCGCCACACAAATGATGGCCAGCATGGTAGATGCACCAGAACCAACACGAGCCGAGGTGAGTGACGTGGCGACCGCGGTGGTGCTTGGATTTGATACGGTGATGCTTAGCGACGAGACGGCCAATGGTTCTTATCCTGTCGAGACGGTCAAGGCTATGAAGAAAACAATCATTTATACCCAAGAGCATATGCCAGTCGTTACTATCGACAACGTGCTGATTGACAGCATTTCGCGGCGTAATGCAATTAGTGCAGCGGCAGTTAAAGTTGCCGAGCAGTTGCAAGTTCGAGCAATTGTATGTGAAACCAAATCTGGTGCCACAGCTGCATCGATCGCCGCGTTTCGACCGAACCTCCCGCTTATTAGCGTGACAAGTGAGCCTCGTACTGCTCAACAGCTCGCACTGAGCTATGCCAGCAAAAGCTTCGTGCATCCTGATGGCGAAACGGCAGGGCTGGAAGTAGCGAAGCAGCTACATAGTGAAGGGTATTTTCATGTCGATGGCGATGTGACAGTAGTTATTGTAAGCGGAAAACAACCGGGTGTAACTGGAGAGACCGATACTATTCGTGTACGCACGATCCGAGCGTAGGGTAATAAAATAGTGCGACTCACGCAAAATGGTGTAAAATAAAACACAAGTAATTAAATAATCTAGGTGGGCTATGAGTTTTTCAAAACTAACAATTCGAGACGTACCGGTACATAACAAGGTAGTGCTGGTGCGGGTTGATTATAATGTGCCGCTTAAAAACGGAGCAATTAGCGATGATTTACGGATACGTGCCAGCATACCCACAGTAAGATATTTACAAGAACAGGGTGCTATTGTCGTGATCATGAGTCATCTAGGCCGACCCGACGGTAAGGTGGATCCAGCACTGAGCCTAGAGCCAGTCGCGCGTCACCTCGAAGAACTTATGGCGTGCCCGGTACAGTTTATAGACACATGCTACGGCGACAAAGTGCGTCAAGCCGTTAAATCTGCCAAGAGTGGTGAGATTATTATGTTGGAAAACCTCCGATTCCATGCAGAGGAAGAAGCGAATGATGAGCAGTTTGCTCGGCGTATTGCAAAGGACTCCACTGCGCGCTACTTGGTACAAGATGGATTTGGCGTTGTACATCGATCGCATGCGAGTACGGAGGCAATTACACACTTTTTGCCAGGAGTTGCGGGGCTGCTTTTGAAACGTGAAGTTGTCGAGCTTCTCCATACGATGGAAGATCCCGCGCGTCCCCTATATGCAGTAATGGGCGGCGCGAAGGTGAGTGATAAAATTCAGGTGATTGAGGCATTTGTACGCGTAGCGGACAAAATAATTATAGGCGGCGCAATGGCCAATACGTTTTTGGCATACAAAGGGTTTACTATGGGGCGCAGTAAGGTCGAAGATGGGCAGCACGAGACACTCGATGCAATCTATGCAGCGGCACGCAAAAAAGTAGGCGATGATCATGTCGATGAATTCATCTGTCTCCCTGTGGATGTTGCGGTGTGTGAAGAAATTTCGCCTACCGCAGTGCGTCGTAATCGCAAGGTGGCAGATGTGCAAGCGAATGAAATCGCTGCAGATATCGGTGATTTGACGATAGAGCGCTACACGCAGTTACTCGTAAAGGCAAAAACAGTCGTCTGGAACGGCACGATGGGGCTCGCTGAGATGCCGGAATTCGCCCACGGTTCGGCACGTGTTGCTTTGGCGCTTGCAAGTGACCCCGACAAAACCTCTGTTATTGGCGGAGGCGATACAGCTGATTTTAGTCTGAAATGGGATGGGCACGATGGTGTAAGTTTCACTCATGTGTCAACTGGCGGCGGGGCAGGTCTAGATTTGATGGCCGGCAAAAAATTACCTGGTGTCGAAGCGTTGCTTGACGCTCGTAAATAAGGTACAATAAAAACAACAATATTAGCATAAGTAGTTAGAAGTTATGGCCGCACAAAAAAAGCTCATTATCGGAAACTGGAAGATGAATCTCAATGTGCAGGAGGCGAGCACGTATCTGCACAAACTCGAAGCTGCCATGAAAGTGCATCGCGATGTGACAGTCGTGATAACTCCTACCATGCTCGCACTGCAGCCGCTGAGTCTGCAGATTAACCGCCATAAGCTTAAACTTGCTGCACAGAACTTTCATTGGCGCGATTTCGGCGCGATTACAGGTGAGGTTTCTGCGACTCAACTACGCGGACTGGTAACTTATGCGCTTGTTGGTCACTCTGAACGTCGTCATATGTTCGGTGAAAGCACCAAAGATACCCGCGAAAAAGTTCAAGCTGCGCTGCGTAATCATATTACACCAGTATTGTGTATAGGTGAGACAAAAGCTGAGCGTACCAACGAAGAGACGAATGATGTGCTGCGCGATCAACTAGTTGGCGGTCTTGCGAACGTGACAAGCGAAGAAGTTGATCAAGTAGTGATTGCGTACGAACCTGTATGGGCAATTGGTACGGGCAATAACGCATCTCCTCATGATGTCGAGGCAGCAATCCTTACAATTCGTAGTCAGATTCGCCATCTGTTTGGTCGTGACAAGGCAGCAAGTGTCACGGTATTGTATGGTGGTAGTATTACGGCGGATAGCGCTGCGGATTACCTGGCACTCCGTGGTGTCGATGGTCTGCTTGTTGGCGGTGCCAGCCTCAAATTACATGAGTTTACTTCTATCATCGAAAAGGCGCACAGCGCTGCTGAATAACATATAGGGTGGGACAATGAAGGATATTGATTTTGATGAACTAGACCGTGCAGTTGCGTCCGCGCTGAGTACACCGTCGACTTCCGCTGGTTCGGAGCGGTCTTTTGAAAGAGACTCTTTTGAGCCTCGCACTCGTAGTGACACACCAACGGCCTCATCGCGCGATGAATCTGCCGATAATGGTAGCTCTCCCGCAGCTAATATAAGTGGCAGTGCCTCGCATGAAGCTGTCTCAGAGAATATCTCTTCGCACAGTGCTCATCTGCAAATGACAGCTCAGCAATCACCAGGTCGAAGAACTATTGTTCGCCGCCGTGATGTTGCTGAACGTGCGTCAGAGCCACTTTCACCTCCAGTATTCCAGCCTCACACCGAAGCACCGGCTGTTCAATCCGTTCCAGAGCAAGATACAGAAAATAAAAAACGTATTATTCCACACCGCGCTGGTCGGTCAATGGATGTGATTGCCTCGAGCACTAAACCAGTGAGGCCAGTGTCTCGTGTTGCCACGTCTGTTGCTCCTATGGCAATGGCATCCCCATCTTCTAGTAGTGAAGGTACGGTTGTGACCGATATTGTTGCTCCGGCTCCACACTCTTCTTCATTTGATTTGGCCCTTGAGCACATGAGTATGGATGACATTGAGCAAGAAGATACCGCAGGGCTTTCTTTGCCACAATCATCCACAGAGGATATGGGTTCATCGGAGCCGGCAGCTGACACTACGCCAGATGAGTATGAAACAGAGCGTACTGAGCTGGACGATGATAGTCTAGCGAAGGAGCTCGAGCAGCCGCTTGGACAAGAAACTGCCGTCTCGCCATTTATTTTGGATGCAAAAGTGACGAAACGCCCGCTCGGAGGAATCGAGCCTATCATAATGACACCGCCAGCAGAAGCGACTGTACCGGAAACTACGAGTGCCATAGGTCTGGATGTTCCCGACAATACGTACAATGAGCCAGCGACACCAGCTGAGCTCGACCGTGATATAGTTGCAGTTGAATCACAGGCGATTGATCTCTCGGACAGGGAAGATAATCCTGAAAAACCTGTCGTCCCGCGCCAAACACGAGCCGCAGACACAGCCCGCCCGGGACCAACCGCTATATCGCGTCAATACAAGGAGGCGCCACGTGTAGCGTCTGAGTATGATGAGTCTGGTGCTATTTTTGATCCACAGACCTACCACACCACTGTTGAGCATCCAAAAAAACAATCATCTGGCTGGGGTTGGGTAATAGCGATTTTCAGCATCATTGTGCTTGCAATGGTATTCGCGGTGTTGGCGTGGATGGAAGGCATTTTGCCGGTTCCTCTCTAGAATCCGCGTAGCCTGTTGGGGTATACTAGAAGTAATGGATATTCTCAAAGGACTCAACGCACCCCAGTGTGACGCGGTGCAATCAACTGACGGTCCACTTCTGATACTTGCAGGTGCTGGTAGTGGCAAAACAAAAGCACTGACGCATCGTATCGCATATCTGATTGCAGAAAAAAACGTTTGGCCAGAACAAGTGTTGGCAGTAACCTTTACAAATAAGGCAGCGAAAGAAATGCGCATTCGACTCGGGGAGTTACTCGATCAGGATGCTGCACGACGTGATTTTATGCCTTGGATGGGTACGTTTCATAGTATTTGTGTGCGTTTACTGCGCATGGAGGGTGAGGCACTTGGTATTCAACGAAACTTTGTGATTTATGATGAGGATGATCGCAGAAGTGTCGTCAAGCAGGCGATCAAGAATCTCGAAATAACCGACAAGCAACTGAAGCCATCGCAGGCTAGTTCGGTCATATCGGTAGAAAAAAATAAACTCAACGATCCCGAGAGTATGCTCGAGAATGCGCGTTTTCCGTATCAACAGATGCTCGCCGAAGTGTACGCAGAGTACGAAAAACTGCGGCGTAATGCACAGGCGCTCGACTTCGATGACTTATTGACAGAGACAGTGCGGCTGCTACGCAATCACCCAGAAGTCAGAAAAAAATGGCAACAACAGTTCCGCCATATCTTAGTAGATGAGTACCAAGACACGAACGCCGCACAATATGCGAGATCGGAAGAGCACACGTCTGAACTCCAGTCACACAGTGATCTCGTA